>JBEGIR010000008.1 GCA_040224245.1 Puniceicoccaceae bacterium
CCATCAGATTGAATCACTACCACCTGACGAAGTTGATAAAGTCATCAACTTTATGGATCATTTTAAGTTGAGGCGCTACGAGGATGAACAAGTGAAACTTGCGATCCAAAGGCTCGATGATCTTGAGAATGGCTTGGATGAGGAAATTCCTCATGAAGAAGCCATGAAACAAATCAGAGCGAAATAATGGATGTTTTTCATCTTAAACGTGCGCTTGCTGATCAACTCAGAGAAGCTGATTTTTGGTACGATCAAAGTCCGGAGCTTCGACAGGAATTTATCAACGAATTGGACGATGCCATTGAGGACATCAAGAAAGCTCCAAATGGCTATGTGATAGTCTCAAGAGAACGGAATTTAAGACGGTATTACGAAAAGCGATTCCACACTGCAATCTTGTTCCAATACCTTGAAAACAAAGATTTGCTTAGGATCGTTCGAGTCTACAATTGCAGAATGAATCCTAGAAAGTTCCTCTAGTTTTCCTCTTAGCTGACTCCGAAATGATCGACCTTTGTCCCCAATCCTTCGGCAGATGCCGAACTCAAAACGCTCCGATCCATCGGAACTTGCACCCCCCGACGAGTCGGGGACACGAAGTTTTTTGGCGCTGTGCAACAGCGTTATGTGGCCATAGGCCTTGTAGGCTGGCATTCGCCAGCCGATGTTATGGGATTCAGTTGTTTAAGCCATAAAGGGTATGAGCAAGTGCGCGAGGAATACCCAAAAACCACGGCCTGATCCTGTTTGGGGAACTCAGTGAGCTGAGGATGGGGCGCGAGCTGGAAGCTCCCGCTACGATGGGGACTTATTTCTGTTCATCCGAGAAGGATTTCCGCAAGCTGAAAGCTGTTCGCGAAGCGACCCTGCTCAGCGAAATTCACTCATAAATCGCCGCCGTGCTTCGGGAAGAATTTGAAGGTTTTGAAGGCAAAGAAGGATCAATCGTAGATCTTCTTGCGGTGGTCGACTCGAACGACCAAGACAATGCAAACGTTGTCCTGAATATCGCACAAAATGCGATACTCATCGACGCGGTAACGCCAAATGCCCTTCAGTTCGCCTTTAAGCTCTTTGCCGAAACGGCGTGGATCTTCATCACCAACAATGCGTTCATCCAGATAACGAACGATCCTTTTGGCTGCAGCTTTATCGATTTTTTTTAGCTGCTTTAAAGCTCGCTCTTTAATCTGATAGACCCAACTCACGCTTCGCTTCCTCAGCTGAATAGACACGTCCAGGTTTCCGGATCGCATCGACTGCCAAGTAATAATCTTCCAGATCTTCGATGTGTTCCTCGATGGCCTCACGGACATAGAAAGTCTTGGTTCGCCCTGTTATTTTGGCCAACCTTGACAGACGTTCCTCAGTCTTTGGATCTAGACGGATTGCGAGCATGATTCAAAAGCTACTCATGCAATACGTGTATATCAAATAGAAAGTATCTTCGCCTGAATGCGGACAGGCTGAACTGTAAAGGCGGATTCTGGTGGAGATATCGGCCAAACAGGATAGGGTATCTATTACCCAAGGGAACGCCCATCCCTGATATTCCACTGATACCCATGACCCTTTTGAAGATTCGACGCCTGACAATGCTGACGGTGTTTGTCAGCAGTTCCCTCGCGTTTTCCCAGACTGAGACTCCGGATTCGGATGCGGCGGAGGATGAAGTCATTCTCACGCAGCCTTGGTTTGGATATGAGTGGATCGTTCCCGAATTTGAAGACATCTCCGTGCACGATCCCTCCATCGTGGTTGCGGATGGACAGTTTTATGTGTTCGGCTCCCACCTGTCGGCGGCGAAGACGGAAGACTTCATGAAGTGGGATCGGGTGGCGGACCTCGTCTCCACGATCAACCCCTTGTTCGACAATGTCTTTGTCGAGCTTGCGGAAACCTTTCAGTGGGCGCAGACGCAAACCCTTTGGGCTGCGGATGTCATCCAGCTGGAAGATGGGAAGTATTACTTTTATTACAACGCATGCCGCGGCGATTCACCGCGCTCGGCGATGGGCGTTGCGGTTGCGGATTCGGTGGAAGGACTCTATGTTGACCAGGGCATCATCCTGAAATCAGGGCAATGGGGGCAGATCAGCGAAGATGGTGAGACGGTGTATGACGCAGTGGTCCACCCCAATGTGGTCGATCCGGACACCTTCTTTGATGATGAGGGAAAACTCTGGATGGTGTATGGCTCCTATTCGGGAGGCATTTTTATCCTGGAGATGGACCCGCTCACGGGACTGCCGGTCGAAGGGCAGGGGTATGGAAAACATCTCATGGGTGGCAACCACCAGCGCATTGAGGCCCCCCACATTCTCTACAGCCCGCACACAGGCTACTACTATTTGTTTGTGACCTTTGGCGGACTTGATGCGGTGGGTGGATACAACGTCCGTGTGGCGCGATCCCTGACTCCGGATGGACCCTACTTTGACATGGAGGGGAATGACATGCGGGATGTCATCGGTCCGACGGCCTTCAACGACGCGGCGATTGAACCCTATGGAGCCAAGCTCATGGGGAACTATCTCTATGTACCGACTCAAAACCAACTGGGCTATGTTTCTCCCGGGCACAGCACCTCCTACCTGAATGCGGAAACGGGACAGTATTTCCTGATCTTTCACACACGCTTTCCCTATCGGGGTGAATTCCACCAAGTGCGGGTGCATGAGATGTTTTTCAACGAAGACGGGTGGCCTGTGCTGGCTCCGCTCCGCTATGCTCCGCGCATCGACCTGTTGACATTGGAACCAGAACCTGAGTCCAGCGAAGGCATGGATGATCCTGGCGACAGTGCCGACGGTTCGAGCGATCCGACACAGGGAGAGGACGAGCCAGACCCAGCCGATGACGGCGTACAACCCGAGCCGGAGGAAACACCAATCGTGTATTACAGCGATCCGATTGAAACCTCACAGTTGCCGGGTGAATACCAATTTATTTTTCACGGCAAAGACATCACCTCTGAGATCAAGCGTTCACAGGAACTCTTTCTCTATGCAGACGGTACGCTGCGCACAGGATCGCTGGAAGGGAGCTGGCAGTTCTATGAGATAGAAGTCGTACCTGAAGTGCCGGAACCAGTTGAATCGGAGCAGGAGGCTCCGGTCGATCCATCAGATCCACCGGAATCGGGTGAGGATGGTGACCCGGGTGAGGAAGTTCCAATTGATAATCCGGTGCTGAAAAATATGATCCGACTTGAAATCGAATCCTTTGGCAGCTTCAAGGGTGTGGTTTCACTGCAATGGAATGAATTTCTGGAAGCGTTTACCGTGACCATTAGCGCGCTATCTGAGCAAGGGACCAGCATTTGGGGTGCGCGTTGGGCAGAGCTTCCGGTAACCAGCGAGCCTTGATTGTCGTTGCGGTTGATTAGGGCGAAAGAACGCTCAACTTGCATTGCAGCGCGAGTGTGGAGTTGTTGCTTGTCTCGGTGTCAGGCATGCACTAGCACAGAACGATGGAGCGCTTGGAAGAATCCTTTGATGCCTTGGTATTTGACATGGATGGCACGCTTGCCGATACGATGCCGACTCATTTTGTCGCGTGGAACCAAACGATGAACCGCTATGGAATCGCATTTCCGGAGGATCGGTTCTACGGACTTGGCGGAGTGCCAGCACCAGTCATTGTGAACATGCTGGCGCAGGAGCAGGGGGTGTCGCTCAATGCCGATGCCGTAGCGCACGAAAAGGAGGAGTTGTTTGTCAGCTTGCTGACACAGGTTCAACCCATCCAACCTGTGAAAACCATCGCTGAAGCACACCGAAGCCGCTTGCCGATGGCGATTGCAACGGGAAGTCCCCGCTGGTTGGCCAGTACGATCTTGAGCAATCTTGGCATTGCTTCCTGGTTTGAGGCAGTGGTAACGGCGGACGACATCACGCATCCCAAACCTGCGCCTGATGTGTTTCTTGAGGCGGCACGACGACTCGGTGTCGCTCCGGAGCGCTGCCTTGCGTTTGAAGATACCCAGCTGGGCATGCAGTCTGCGAGGGACGCTGGCATGCAGGTCATTGATGTTCTCACGTTATTGTGACATGGGTTGGAGGTTTTTGACAAAAGAAAGCAATCACTGATTCTACCTATCTGACTGTAATCTTATGCATGGTTTCGTCACGGATTTCTGGCATACCGTTTAATTGACAATCCTTTGCTGTTAAGATGCTTGATGCCACCCACAACCCTGCGGCTCGTGCCGAGATCTGGTTTTCAGAATTGCAGGCAATTGACAACGTTGCAGGGGTGTATCACTGGCTGGGGTGCAAACTGGTGGAGCTCGATGACCATTTGCTGTGCATTGGGGTTCGCAATGACCCCGTCCTGGACAAGGGCATTGTGGTCGCGTTTCACGGACTGGATCGGCACCATTTTGCGAGTCTGGTGAAGCTCCTGGGAGTGAATCCGATCGGCAAGGTTTACGGGAAGACTCCAGAGGCGCGGGAGTATTTTTTTTCGGATAAACGCCTGAGAGAATTTGATGGAAATCTGGTTCGCTTTTCAGGGGGACAAATCCCCGCATGGATTGCCCATACCATTGAGTGGTTATTTGCGATTCGAAAGGTCTACACCATCGCACTCCAACACGAGAACCTTGAGATGGGAACCCTGCTGCTGTTCCAAAGGGGAACGGTTCGCGAAATTCCAGCCTGGCAGATTGAAAAAATGGCGGATCTGGCCTCGTTTCGCATCCATGCGCTCTTGCCCTGCAGTCCTTCCGGAAATTCGCGACGTGCTACATTTGAACAGTCCCTCATTGCCAATCTCAATCACGAGATCCGCACCCCGCTTAATGGCATCCTCGGGCTGATCGGAGAAGTGCTCGAACAACGACCGGACGCCGCAGATTCAGGCGAGATGATAGAGGATGTGCAGAACTGTGCAAAGGATCTGCAACGCACCGTGGACAACCTGATCCTGATTTCGAGCCTTGAATCCCGTCAGGTTGAATGGAATCCGGAAGAGATGACGGTCGAGCAGGTGACGGTGCTTGTTCGTTCATGGCTCGACGATCTGGATGAAAGGTCAGCAAATCGTGTGATGCTCGAATCGCACATTCCTGCAGCTCAGTCGGGTCGACTGTGCATTGACTGGCATCTGTTCGCCCATGTGTTAAACGAGCTGGTGCACAATGCGCTGAAATTCTCAGAGGCGAGTGTGGAGATACGGGTAGAGGTCAGGGACCGAGCGATGTGGCTTGTAGTCTGTGATCGTGGGATTGGCATGGCTGCGAGTGAACAAAGGGAGGTGTTCCGAACGTTTCACCGAAGCGAACATGTGCGAAGTTCGAGAGGTGGAAATGGTGTGGGGCTGTCGATTGTGGATCACATTGTCCGGCTGCACGGCTTTGAGGTGATGCTGCATTCGCATGAGGGTGAAGGAACTGTCGTCGAAGTGCGCATGCCGCTTGAGTCCTTGCACGCCCTTTCGTGAGCACACAAATGGACTGAAATGGAATCGGAAGGGATTTATCGCCACTCGTGTTTGGGGTAGCGACCCTTCAACTCCTTTTTGATGGCCGGGTAGCTGGAGGACCAGAATGCGTCGAGATCGTCAGTAACCTGAACGGGTCGGTGATTGGGAGCGAGGATTTCGTAGACAACTGGCACTCGACCCGCGATTTTGATGGGACTCAGATCGTAGAGTTGTTGAATCCGCGCTGAAAGGATGGCTCGTGTCGACTCGTATCGAACCTTCAGCTTTCCGAGTGCGGTTTCGAGGTGTTCCGGTGCACAGTCATCCATCAGCGCCTGCTGTTCTGCACGCAGCCATTCCTGAATGGTGGGTAGAATTTCAACGGCTTGCAGTGCTTTTTCAGTGAGTGCGCCGTAGCAGACCTGTTCGAGCAACGTGATTCGGTCAGATGCTGTGATCGGAGCGATCTCATACTCCGGGAAATGATGGGCGACGAAATTGATGCGTTCGATATAGGCTTCGACACGGTGATTCCATGCCTTGAGCTTGAGCCTGCCCTCGATCACTTCCCGCGCAATGAGGTTGGCGGCAACTTCTTCATCGATCTCGGCGATCTCCTTGCTTTCCATCTCGATTTCCCGAAACTGCACGGACCGGGTCTGCCGCACGCGTTTCTGCCAGGGATCCCAATAGGCGGTTTCGCAGGTTTGAATCTGATCGGGAAACCATTGACTTATCCACTCTGGCTGCACGCTTGAGTTGCGCCCGAGCAGCACTTGCACGGACCCCTTCACTTGGCGTTCCTCCATTTCCAGCGAAACAAACCACTCGGCGTCGACAGCACTCTCGCGTCGGCGTGTTCCCTTTTTTCCATGAGCCAGAGCGCAGCGCAGGGTTCCTTGATCCAGGCGCCGTGCAAGGGAGTCTGAGAATGCAAGGAAGAGACACTTGCGAAAGGCGAACCAATCGCTCCGGTGCAGAGGTTCAATCGCAAGCCCCTGGCGGTCAGCGATCTGAAGGAACTGTTCGCTGGCTCTGACGGCTGCTCGAGCTGCACCGACGTGAATCCCAAGTTCGCGGCATCGGTCGGTGCTGAAGTTGGCCTGCTTTGCGATGAGAAAGGCCTTGAGTTCCATCAGCACGTCGGAATCGTGGGTTTCCTCATCACTGAGGGACTCGAGCCGGATCTGCATCTCATTCCGGTGTTGCAGGGGCAACAGGATGCTGCGGTCCTGGAGCATTGCAGCGGTGAAGGCTGCCAATTGAAGGCATTCGCGCTGGGATGCTTCGATGAACAGACGGGCATAGCGGGGATGCATGGGGAACTCCGCAAGCCGCTGACCGAGTGCAGTTATGCGGGGAAGCGAACCCGAAATGGCTCCGAGATCGCGGAGTACAGTCTGTGCATGCTGCAACTGCTCCGGATTTGGCACTTCGAACCAGCCAAAGGACTCCACCGCCACCCTTTCCGAGGCGTGCAGCATCAACAGGGTTTCACTGAGATCCACTCGCAAGATTTCGGGAGTTTCGTGGGGCGGGCGCTGATGGTGGTGGGACTTGGACCACAGACGGATGCAAGTGCCGGGGGCATCCCGACCGGCTCGACCCGCCCGTTGGGATGCGCTGGACTGACTGATCGGTTGAACCAGAAGTGAGTTCACCCCACGGCGTGGGTCATAGGTGGGAATGCGCGCCAGTCCGCTGTCGATCACCACCGTGATTCCCGGGATCGTCAGTGACGTTTCTGCGACGTTGGTTGAGACAATGACCTTGGGCCGTTTCCCTGGATCGATGGCCGCATCCTGAAGTTCAGGAGGGAGTTCTCCATGCAGTGCGTGCAGCTCAAACCCCTTGCTCTCCGGCATCGCTTCGATGGCGCGAATCGTGCGATGAATCTCCATCGCACCGGGCATGAATATCAGGTGGTTCCCCGTTTCTCCTGAGCGCACGGACTGGCGAAAGGCCTGTGCGGCACTCTCCCAGATGGGAGTTGGAGGTCGAGAGTTGGGTGGAGCGGTGTAGTGGATCTCGACGGGATGGGTGCGACCCTCGCACTTCAGGTGTGCGCACGGTTCCAGAAAGTTGCGAATCGCATCGCTTTCGAGGGTTGCGCTCATGACTCCGAGAATCAGATCGCTGCGTTGCTGGTGCTGCACCTGCCTGGCCATGGCAAGGCTGAGGTCGCTGTAGAGGTTGCGCTCGTGAAATTCGTCAAACAAGATGGCACCGACTCCCTGCAGGGAGGGGTCTGCAAAAATTTTGCGCAGCAGAATGCCTTCGGTCACAAGCATCAGACGTGTTTGAGCACTTGCAACGCGGTCGAAGCGGACGTGAAACCCCACCTCCTCTCCAGGCTTGCCCCCTCGTTCCCATGCGATTCGCCTGGCGAGCATGCGTGCGGCGATGCGCCTGGGCTGCAGCATGTAGATTACCTGATCCTTTGGGATGCACTGGGAATCCAGAAGAAATTGGGGAACCTGTGTGGATTTGCCAGACCCTGTGGGGGCTTCAAGGACAAAACTTCGCTCCTGCTTCAGAGCGGTAAGGAGTGGAGTGCGAATGGATTCAATCGGGAGGGACGCGTTGGCTTGCATGGCAACTCAACTCGAAGGATTGGGGCATTGCGCAGAGTCATCCTCCAGAAATTCCCAGTTTGCAAACGCGGCGGCTTGACCCCGATAGTTGCCGGAGTTGTCCTGCAAATTCCAGACGCTGGCATGGAAAATCCGAAACCTCCGACCTGTTGCCGAAATCCGGATACCGCTGTAGTCGTGAATGACGCCGTCGCGACTGACCGTGTTGAGCAAACGCATGCGCTCACCGCGCTCGGGCAATTCTGCAGAGTGCCTGGAAGGTGTGCGCGTGAAGCGATCCCAGTCCATTTCAAAGAGGTTCAGCGCAGTTGGATTGCCGTAGTTGAAGATGGGATCCATTTCAGTTCCATGGGATACAATCGCCATGGCACTGTTGGAAAACGCTCGAAGCGCATCAGCGGGGGATGCGACATCGGAAATGAGAGGGCGTCCGGCACGCTGCAGAAAACTTTGGTGCAGCATCCAGATGTGAGCCTCCAGGGCATGGGGGTTACCTGAAACCGAATCTCTCATGTCAATCTGATCGAAACGCAAAGCACCGGTCAGCTCAAGCGTAAGCTGAAACCACCTTCAGTCTGAGCAGACTCAGCGGGCAGTGACAGGGCAATCAGGTTTGCAGGTAGGATTTCCCACGATAAAATGATGCCAGCACTGTGAACAGCAGGGCGGCAATGGTCATGAGGCCTGCGAACACCCAGAAAAAGGTCTCGAGCGACAGCGACTGCAGGGGTGCCAAAAAGGCAACGAGCACATTTCCGAATGTTACGCACAACAGCCAGAATCCCATGATTGTGGATTTCATGGAGCGAGGCGCCTGTGTGTAGGCGAATTCGAGTCCGGTGATGGAAATCAACACCTCCGCGACCGTAATGAGGGCGTAGGGCAGCAGTTGCCAAAGCACTGGCAGGTTGCCGGGGCCGACGGAGTCGATGCGGGCCTGGATGAGGGCGACTGCCACAAAGGAAACTGCGGCAATGAACATGCCAATGCTCATGCGGTGCAGGGGTTTGAGCGGACGTCCCGCTCGCTCCAATGGATTGTAGACAAACACATTGAGCAACGGGATGATGATCATCACCAGCAGGGGATTCAGCGCGGCGATTTGTGCGGGAAGCAGGTCGAGAGTCCGGCTTCCTCCCTGGGTCCACTGCATCACGAGTGTGACAGCACCCCAAATCGCAAGGGTCACGGGAAGACCGATGCGAAGGGATTTTGGGAGGCTGACATTGGAAACCCAACAGAACAGCCAAACCGCTCCAAAAAGAGCGCCGATGATGGTTGCGGGAAGGATCCACCACGACCAGAGCATTGCGGGAACCGTCAGCTGCAGGTTCATTGCCTTGGCCTGCTCGACCCAGGTGGACGAGTGCTGATCAAACAAGGCCCAGAAGACGGAAACCATGGAGAACACGACCATGATGCGCAGCACTGCAGGAGGGCCTTCAGCGGCTTCCTCTCCAAAGTGACGCCGTGCCGGTCCCCAGAAGTCCTCTCCGGGCTGGCGTTGTTTGCGATGGCGAACACTGTAGAACATCACTGCGAGAAAACCCGTATCCTCCTTGATCTTCTGACGCACGTGGGCGAGGGCGAATCCGGCAACCAATGTCACAAATCCCAGTGCGGCCACCCACCAGTATTGCAGTGCCACCTGTCCCAGTGCTCCCATGAGCATGCTGCTGCCTCCTTCGGTGAGAGCGTGAACGATGTTTTCAGATTCTTCGAGAGCGACATAGACTCCCAGCAGCAGTGGCAGTACCAGCAGGGTGGATGCGAAAAAATCGATGCGTCCCAATCTGCCGCCGGGATTGGGTGGGACCTTGACAAATTTGTTTCGGCCAAGCCAGAAAACCAGTGCTGCAATCGCCATGAGAATGCCGGGAACCCCAAACGCGACCTCGGGTCCGAAGCGTTTGTAAATCCACGGCGTGAGGATGCTGGCAAAAAAGGAACCAAAGTTGATGATGAAATAGAAGATCTGGAATACTTTGCTGACCAGATGGCTGTTTTTGGAGGTGAACTGGTCCCCGACATTGGCGGAGACGCAGGGTTTGATGCCGCCAGAGCCGATGGCGATGAAGGCGAGTCCGGCGATGATGGCGTATTCTGCCCCCACGAGATTATTCATCGATGCAAAGCGACCGCCCAGCGCCAGGATGGCGTGTCCTGCCACATAAATCAGCGATACCCAGAAGATGACACGGTATTTTCCGAGCAGACGATCAGCGAGAATGGCACCGATCATGGGGAAGAGGTAGACTCCGGCCATGAAAAGGTGCGTCCATTGGGTTGCCTTGATCTTTGCCTGAGATAACAACTCGGGATCTGCGCTGCCCTCGGCGACAAATCCGATGAAGAGGGCAGTGAGGTAAATGTAGAGGATCTGGCGCATGCCGTAATAGCTGAAGCGCTCCGCTCCTTCGTTGCCGACGATGTAGGGCATGCCCGCAGGGAAGCGGTTGTCCCGAACAGGGGTTGATGGATCATCCGCAATTTTTTGCATGCGCAGATTTATGCCGTGCACCCGAATATGTGCGAGGAAAATATTGCATTAGCAGTGATTCTGGGGGCTGAGTTTCAGAAAATAATCTGAAAAAACCTTCTGTTCGATGGGGGTTTCCCATCACCCGCATTTGGTTGGACGTATTGTGACGGGTTTCCAGTGAGCGAGAATCTGCCCTTTGAACGTTGTCTTACCCTTCGCAGATGTCCGTGATGGCGTCCTTACAAATCGCAAGTTGCCAAAATCAAAAAACTGGCATAGCTTCTTCAAACTTGAAGGAGTGGTCGCAGCATTGATTCAACTTTTTGTTCCACGCTCGTTCCCATCTCCCCAAGTTTCCCGACCTTCTGTCCTGCCTTTCGGGAAACTTGGGTCCCCTCAGGGTTTAACCCGTGAAACCGGGAAGTGAGTGCACAGGGTTGAGGAATGTGCAGAGCACCCATACCCACCCAATGCTTACCCCTACTGATCGTGAACTCGAACGAATCCATTCTGGACGATTCAGACATGCAATGGGTCGATTCGCAGGTTTATTACCTGCGCATGGAACGTCGTCCTGAACCTCAGCTTGCCTGCGACTCGCACCTGCAGGTGCAGCGTCTTGCCAGACCAGTGGATGTGGGTTATTACCTCGAATTGTACCAGCGGGTAGGACTGGCGCATCACTGGGTAGACCGACTGGTGATTCCGCTCTGCGAACTGGATGCATTGCTCAATCGGGATGAAGTGGAGATCTGGGTGTTCCTCCATGATGAACAACCCTGCGGTTATGTCGAATTGGTCAGGGGCAGCGATCAGGTGGAGATTCTGTATTTTGGCTTGTTCCCTGAATTTGCAGGTCGTGGCCTGGGAACTTCGTTTTTACGCAGGGCGGTCGAGTTGGCGTGGAGCAGTGAACCGCAATGGGTGGAACTCAATACCTGTGATCTCGACAGTGATCGTGCGCTTGAGGTCTATCAGCGGGTTGGATTTGAGGTGTATACCACCCGCATGGAAAAACGGCGCTCGATGAGCTGATGTCCCGCCTGTTTGGTGCGCTGTTGGCATGCACAGGAAAAATGACAGGGATTTGGAAGAAAAACGAAGAGTTATGCGTTTTGCAGGTATGCGAAAGTCCCGAATTTTCAGTAATGTATTGACCGCTCGGGCATTTTTGGGAATTCCCGTGTTCGCGCTGACCGTTATGACCATGAGTGCAGATAAACCGCAATACAACGAACTGACCCCTGAGCAGGAGTGGGTGATCCTTCAGAAAGGAACCGAGCGTCCCGGAACGGGTGAGCTACTCCACAACAAGGAGTCCGGCACTTACTTGTGCGCTCGCTGCAATGCACCGCTCTATGAGAGTGAGGATAAGTTTGAGTCCTTTTGTGGATGGCCGAGTTTTGACGATGAAATTGAGGGTGCCGTGCGCAAGGTGACAGATGCCGATGGCCGCCGCATCGAGATTCTCTGCGAGAATTGTGGAGGCCATCTCGGGCATGTGTTTCATGGAGAGGGGTTTACTCAGAAAAACACGCGCCATTGTGTGAACTCGCTGTCCATGCGCTTTGTGCGGAAGGGCGAGCCACTGCCCAAGGTCATTCGCAGCAAACCGTGAGCCTTTCAGGTGTGGGTATGCGCAGACTGATGGCAGTTGCTCATACAATGTTTGTTTTAGATACTGAACCCAGGATTTCAAAAAACACCGTTTGGCAGATGCCGAACTCAAAACGCTCCGATCCATCGGAGCTACAAACCCCGACGAGTCGGGGACATAAAAGCTTTCTGGCGCTGTGCAACAGCGTTATGTGGACCATAGGCCTTGTAGGCTGGCATTCGCCAGCCGATGTTATAGGATTCAGTTGTTTAAGCCATAAAGGGTATGAGCAAGTGCGCGAGAGAATACCCAAAATCCACGGACTGATCCTGTTTTGGGAACTCAGTGAGCTGAGGATGGGGCGCGAGCTGGAAGCTCCCGCTACGATTGGGAGCAACGGTTTGAATTTCTTTCGCGCCACCCATCTGTTTGCTATCCGTGGACAATTCCCTCTGAAGTGGCTGACGCTACGCGTATAGTCGTGATTTGAGTAAAACGTCGAACGTGAGAGTTGACCAAAATCGATGGTTGGCGTATTTTTCGCGTCATGAGTGAGATTATTTTTGAAGTCTTGGAAGACGAGATTGACGGAGGTTTCACGGCTTCAGCTTTGGGTTATGGGATCCATACCCAAGGAGATGATTTAGATGAGTTGAGAGCCAACGTCAAAGAAGCAGTTGAATGTCATTTTGACGAGACTATGGATGCTCCCAAAATGATCGACCTTTGCCCCCAATCCTTCGGCAGATACCGAACTCAAAACGCTCCGATCCATCGGAGCTACAAACCCCGACGAGTCGGGGACATAAAAGCTTTCTGGCGCTGTGCAACAGCGTTATGTGGCCATAGGCCTGTAGGCTGGCATTCGCCAGCCGATGTTATAGGATTCAGTTGTTTAAGCCATAAATTGTATCAGCTGCCTTAGTCGGTTTCCTGCTGCATGAGTTTCAGGTAGTCGGTCAATACCTCATGGGCGTGCTGGAAATCGTGTTCGTGCACGGCGACGCGCACCATTCCGATGGAGGGATTGAACATGGGGTAGAGCGCAGAGATTTGTTCATCCCAAACGTGTGCCTGAATGCCTTCGTTTTCGAGAAACGAGACTGCAAGATGGGCCTGTTCGAGTGTGGCAAACTGATGAAGCACTTTCATGTCGCGCGGGTAGGGGTAAGGTGCTCGTCCTATACAAGGATGCAAGCTATGCCAAACGATTGGGAATACTGTGTTTTCCACGGGTCAGTCTGGATCGACTGCTGTGGCGACCGAACGGTGGCGACGCCGGTAGGCTCCTGGAGTTTCCCCAAGCTGACGGCGAAAGGCCCGCGAAAATGAGGAGACATTGTCGTATCCACACTCTGCAGCGATCTCGCTGATGTTGAGGGTGGAATTGGACAGCAGCTGTGCCGCACGGTTGACCTTGATTTTGAGCAGGAACTCGTTGGGTGAGAGTCCGAAATGGGAGTGGAAATAGCGCTCAAGGGTGGAAACCGAAAAGTGGCTTTCCTCCGCAAGTTCCCGCACGGTGATTTTCTGAGAAAGACCCTTGCTGATGCGGTTGACGATGTGAGTGAGTGCGGCGTACTCGTGGGGAAGCGGAACCTCGGCGTCCATTTTGCGGGAGATGCCTGCGGTTCCGATGATCTCTCCATCGTGGGAGTAAACGGGAAGCTTTGTAGTTTGACGCCATTCTACGACGCCCTCGGGCGTGAGAACGAGTTCGGGTTTGTTGCGGATCGGAATGCCCTGCTTCAGCACTTGGTCGTCATCATGCATGTAGTTACTTGCCAGTTCGTTGGGGAAGCAATCTGCATCGCGTTTGCCAAGAATCATGGCCTTGGGACGCTGCGCCTGATCGGCAAGTGCCTGATTGATAACGAGGAAACGTCCGGCTTCATCTTTCACCCAGAACACCACATCGGGCAACATATCCCACAGCTCCGATACCACCGGGTCGGGGCGCATGCGTTCAAGAAAACGGGCGACCTTCTGGACAACGCTCGGGTGGGGTTCGCGGTGCATGGTTAGGGTAACTAAAGGATGGGAAGCAGGATCAATGCGCTGATTCGGGTGGTTTGCGCCAGCGCCAGAGCAGCACCGAAATGGCAGCAATCGAACCCACCCAAAGCAGCAGGAATAACCAGTCCCGGGTGATGCGGTGAAAGATGTCGGACACCAGTTGCTGGGAAACGTAGCTCAGCACCTTCGGTTTCATGAGGAAACGACTGAGGTAAGGCGGATGAAGTGATGTGGTGGAAAACGAAGCTGCACTTTCCGCATCGATCCAGCGCACGTGGATGCGACATTGAAAGTCAGTCTGCATCAGGCTCGGGTTGAGATCGATTCGAATGAGATCAATGCGCTTGCTCTCGTCGCCCAAGGCGCGCAAAAAATCCCTGAAGTTGAGTTGCACTGCAAGGGGTTCTCCGTTGGGGGAGAAGGGTACGAGGTAATAGCCCTTGAATTCTTCGCTGAATCCGCGCAGTTCGCCAGCCCAGAAGATCTCAGCGTAGAGGTGGCGATTGAGCACGTGACGACCCTCTATCGTGATTTCGAGCACGGGATGGGTGTCAGGATTGATTTCTCCCGCACGCAGCACAAGGTAGGGATCACCTGCGATTGGGCGAACCCATCCGGATTCATCCACTTGAACATCGTTACTGGTGTGGAGGGGAAGTTCTGCCCGGATCGGCAGTGCGACGAAGGCAAGCAGGCAGGAAAGGATCGCGTAGATCGAGCGGGGGCGTCGTTGCATGGTCAGGCCTTATTGGATGTTGTGGGAATGGTGCGACGGAGCGCGATCACGATCATGAAGATCAGGGTGGCGGCGTAGACACTGCGGCCCGCAAAGATGAGATGATGCATGGTCATGGCACTGCCCTTGAGCAGTTGAAGCTCTGCGATGGCAGGAATGATAGGGAGATTGGTCCAGAACAGGGAGGACGGCATCGCCAGCCACTGGGTGAATACGCCGAGGTCGGATGCGACCAGCCAGAATGCAATCCAGGTCAGACAGAAAAGTGCGAGCGCACGGGCAAAGTCGATGTTTCGGGCTGCAAGGAAAGTAAAGGGGACAAACCCCCACGAGACATAGTGAACGGTGTGAATGGAGGTGGCAAAAAAGGCACAGTAGTAGACCGCCAGGATTGTGATCAGGAACTCCACAGTGGCATTGCGGGAAAACAGGAAATGAAGGAATAACAGCACATAGGCCATTACAAAAGCATAGTAGTATCCGATCTGGAAACCAAACAGCTGCAGGGACTGCGATGCACCCACAATGTTAACCGTGCCACCTGCACCCTCGGCTGTTTTGGGGAAGCCGAGCAGGTTGGGCAAAAGGTTCGATGCAAATCCCGCAAACAGCAGCAGAATGCCCCCTGCAGCGAGAAGTCGCAGCGGAGAACCCCGCAGGTGTTTTGCAAAAAAGACAAGGAAGAAGGGAAAGAGCGTAATGACGATTTCCCGTGACCACATGGCCAGACCCAGCAGCACAGCAGCACTGAGCATGCGCTCGCGTTTGAGCATCAGGAAACTCGCCGCTACAAACATCAGGGGAATCGCTTCGTAGCGACCAAATATATAGGACGCAAAGAAGGTGACTGGATTGAAAAACCAGACTCCGGCTGCGATCAGTGCAGGTCTGCGCTCGTCGAAGAAGCGATAAATCAGCAGACCGGTGATCAGATCGCAGATGAGGTAGGGAAGCTTGAGCAGGAAGACGGTGCGCAGGATGGCATGGTGGCCGAGAAAGCCGAAGTATTCGAGGTGACTTGCCGTGGTTTCTGCCCAGTTTGCAGCCTGGAACATAGAGCTTTTTTCTGCGAGCAGCGGTGCGACCAGAGTGAAGTGAATCACTTCTATGAGGGAGGTTACAAAGCGACTGCCAGGGAATAGATAACCCGTGTCCCAGGCGTGGAAGATGCGACGCCACTCGGACAGGAAATCGATGTGCCCGAAGAAGGGCATGCAGATGATGCGAAGCAGCAGTGCCGTCAGCAGGATCTGGATGAAGCGATGATGATGGATGCGAAGGGATAAAACCCGCTCGGATGCATTCACGAGCAGATGATTTAGGCGGGCGGTTTGATGGGATCCCATGGGGAGCAGTGTGGTGGTGTCGACATGGATGTCCCTGCGTTTTCGATTGGGGCCTTGGCTGGATTTCGAAATCGAGCCTTGCAACGTCGAAAATGCACGGGTACGGAGCTATGGCGGTTCAGGCGAGTTTCCCAAATCCGCCGTGACATAATGCAGAGCAGTGCATTCTGTGGGCAAGGGAAAAAAGGAAGGGTGTTGCGTAGATCACTGCACAGGATTCGCGGGATTGTTTGGTGCAGCGTCCCTCTCGCATGGGCTGCTTCGATCCTGTGTGCGAATCAAGAGCCATGCGATTCCGACGATGCTCGCGAGCACCGTGAGCAGAGATCCCATATCCGTGAATTCCACATTGTATAGCCGATCCTCAATGCGAAGTGAATGCATGCCTGGAATTGCCCAGACCAGTGCGAAAAAGACAAATTGCAGGAGCAGCAGTCCCTGAAGCAGGCGTTTATGGTCGTGCACCAGAATGCCGCATAGCAGCATGATCAGGACGGGAAAGTAGTAGGAGCCGTGCGAAATGATGGTGCGTCCTGCTGGCAGAATGAGCACAATCCAGAGTCCCAGTCCGACAGCGATGATGGCATGCAGATACCACAGTTTGCGTCGCAAATCCGGTGGGCGGCTTCTGCGCACAAACCAGGCAAGCACATAGGCGGCGATCAACGGAACGAGGGAAACACCGATGAAGGTGAAAATGTAAAGGCGAAGGTGTACGGATTCCTGAAGCAGTTGTTCTCCGAAGGAACTGAAAGCAAGGGGGATATTGCCAATGGTGGTTTTGATGTTTTGCCACCTTCCAGAAGTCCAGGATTCGAGCGTGAGTGAGGAATAGGCATTTCGGAGTGCTTCGGGGAAGCGAACATCGTCGAAATAGGGGTAATTGGCAAAAAAACGCTTTTGGTTGTAATCCCCTGGTGGATCATAGGTTTTCTGATAGAGCATCCATGGCAGCATCCAGAATACCCCAACTACACCTGCCGCAGCGAATTGTTGCCAGCAGAGTCGTCGGTGGCGCAGTGTATCGATGCTGAGAATGGCAACAAGCGCGAAGAGACTGCCCTGGTGTACCAACAGCGAAAGGGCACAGATCGAGCCTGCGATCAACCAGAATGCAAACGAGCGATTCAAGCCTTTTTCCCGAATGAGCATACCGGTCAGCAACAGCGGAAAAAGGGCAGCAAAGAGCTTGGGCCAGACGAAGGCAGTGTTCATGACAAAGGTGCCCGAGAACAGCACAAGCGCGCAGATCCAGAGCGCGGAGCGCCGGGTAATCCCCATTGCATGCAGCAGAAAACCAGCCCCGATCAGAATGCTCGCGTGTAACCAGCTCGATACAATGTGATAGCCCATGATGGAGTCTGCCATATACGGGCGCAACAGCAGGCAGACAGCCGTTTGCAGGGGCGGGCGATCTGTTGAGCGCCATTCGAGAATATAGGGCTTCAGGCTTTCCTGGTTCCAGAGTCGTTCGAGGCTGAGCAGCGGCAGGTAGTTGTCGACGGGTAGCACTTCATACAAAAAACGCTCCTGTGCGAGTCGCACAGGGTTGTGGGCTGATGCGTTAAGGTAGAGCAGTGCATTGACCATGATGACTCCGAACAGTGTCAGGCAGGCAATGGGGAGAAAATAGCGCACGGTTTCCATCGGGAAATCCCGGCGACGCAATCCGGCAAACAGTAGAAAGGCAAACGCTCCTGCGACGGTGACCTGACTGATGAGCACGGAAGTAAAAATGCTCTCAAGTGCGATATAATACTGCAGGTAAGCAACCGTTAGCGGAAAACCGAGCACCAGCGGAATGAAATACTTGCGGACAGCTTCCCATTGACGAACCAGCGCAACATAACCTGCAAGACCAATGATGAGCAGGATCAACAGCGGAGCCACCAAATTGAGCAGGGTGCTGCACAGGAGTTTAAAGCTGTGAAAGCGCATCACGGGGGGCACCTCATGCCCAGGCAGACTGATGCCGATCCAAAGGTCCTGAGCGGGGTTTTCATCACTGGCGACCAGATAGGCGGTGCGGCCCTGCCAGTCGGGAGGAAGGGTCCATTGCAAATACCCAACGCCTTCAATCTTGTGACGTGGGCGCAGCATGAGCACCGCATCCGAATTCAGGTCGTGCAGGCGCAGCTGGATATTGCGATGCCCAAAAGCCCCTCCGACGTACAGGCGGATGTGTTTTCCCAATTCAAAGGGGCGCATCGTGATTTGACCCCGAAATACCTCCGGCGAGGGTTTCCCTTGATAATCGCCAAGAGTGGACCACATCGGAATCCTGGGAAAGCCCCGTTCTTCCAGTCGCTGCTCGATCCAGTCAGAGTTTTCGAAGATGCGCCCTTCCTCTTCGAGATCCTGAGTAGATTTCGGTTCCTGTGCGAGCACGGTAGTGCCTGTTGCGGCTAGTATCAGCAACCCACAACAACGCAAGATCATGCGCATCATCAACAGGTGGTGACTCATGGCTGACGGGAGAGCAGCCCAATACCAGCACCCAATAGTGCTGCGAGCATAGGAGTAGCGATCAAGGCTAGATGCACGGAGTGCCTGGAGGTCAGAGGTGTGATCACCTCGGTTGGAACCGAAGTAAGGTCGGCCACGAGATAGGGATCTGTGGCTGCAGGATGGATGCGGAAACTTGCGTGGGAAGGGGAATCTGAATCGAGTGTGCGTTCCAGTTCGTTTGCAGGATGCCAGATCTCCCCCGGCATTGAGTGGGAGAATGGCCAGCGCAGCCAGCCGATGCGGGCCTGTTTCACGTGGAGGAAATCAGAGGGAGTTTCGGGATCGATGCGCAGACCGCGAAGATTTTCGGGAAGGGGTAGCTTGAACGTGTGCTGTGCGTATGTTCCAAGCGGGACCCGCATGGTCTCATTTTCATTAAACCCCAAACCTGTATCCCAGTAAAGTTTCAGTGATCCTCCCGAGGTATCTTCCAGCGTCAGAAAGAGATTCGGTCCGTTGATATTGCCAAGAAATCGAGAATTAACGCTGCCCACCATCACCGCCAGGACGGCGCTGAGCAGCAGTAATCGAATGCTGATCTGAAGTGCGGACACGAAGACAAGGATGTGAGTCAGAAACGGTGGTGCTGCCATGGCATTCACCGCTTCATGTTGGAAACGAAGCGAAACTATGAAGGGCTTCTATGGGATGGCAACTGATTTGTCTGGGTTGAAGGTGGGACAGATGCCCTTTTCTGTGCGGAACTTTTGGTTAAAATGCCAGTGCGGTGGAATCGCCGACGCGTGTCACGTCGGCTGCAGCCTCGAGACTGCCGTCAGGGTGAAGGGAGATCGCCTGGAGTCTTCCGATTCGCGGGACTTCCCTGAGCGCATGCCCACGCTCTTGCAATTGCCGGAGGGCATCTGCATCGAGTGCACCGGATTCGTAGCTGATCTCATCGGGAAGCCACTGGGCGTGGATTTTGCGGTCGTCCACGGCGGTTTGCAAGGACATGTGATGCACCAGCAGGTTGATGAGGGTCTGGTAGACGTTGGTGATGATGGTGGAGCCGCCGGGTGTGCCGAGCACGTAGCGCAGCTTTCCGTTCCGGGTGACGAGGGTAGGAGACATGCTACTGAGCATGCGCTTGCCGGGAGCGATTGAATTTGCTTCTGAACCGACCAGTCCAAATTGATTGGGAACCCCCGGTTTGGCGCTGAAGTCATCCATTTCATTGTTCAGGAAAAATCCGGCATCTTGAACGAAAAGCTTGGAACCAAATGCACTGTTGAGAGTGGTGGTGATGGCGGCGGCATTTCCTGCATTGTCGACAATCGAGAAGTGGGTGGTTTCATAGCTCTCGATGCGGTCAACGCGGCCTTCTTTGATCGATTGGGAGGGAGTGGCCTGCAGCGGATCGATGTCTGCGTTGCGTGCGGCGATGTAGACGGGATCGATCAGGCGTTGCACGGGTACGTCCACATAGTCGGTGTCGCCGAGGTACGTCGCGCGGTCGGCATAGACCCGGCGCATCAGTTCAGCCATCAGGTGAGCCTCGTCAGCGGAGTTGGGTTTGGTGGAAGACAGGTCAACTCCCTCGCTTCCGATGAGCAGCTGGATGAGTGCGATGCCCCCGGATGACGGTGGGGACATGGAGTGCACGGTGTGCCCGTAGCAGGATGCACTGACACTGTTGCGCCAGATCGCCTGGTACTGATCGAGGTCTTCCTGGGTAATGAGTCCACCGTGCGATCGCACAGTTTGCACGAGTGCTTCGGCGGTTTCTCCCGCATAGAACGCGCCGGCTC
>JBEGIR010000009.1 GCA_040224245.1 Puniceicoccaceae bacterium
CCATCAGAAGGGACTTGGCTTCGCTGCGTGAATCCGCGAGTCCCCTGAGCACGAGCAGTTCATCGGCCCGGATCTTTTTTGTTTTGGTTCCCGACATCGCAATTCCCATGCTGAACATGCCGGATGCAAACGCAAATGCAATTGCACATCTTGAGCATGCCTTTCTCTTGTGCAGCGGAGAAGCCAGGACAGGGGAAAGGTTAAGCAAATGGCTCCCAGTGCGATTCCACCGACTGGGTGCTCAGCGGGAAACTGCAAGCAGCACCAGTGCAAGCACGAGTTTGATGAGCATCCAGACAAAACCCAGCAGCATCAGTAATCCGATCCCGGCAAACAACAACCCGACGATGCGAATGCCAGTGCCCGACTGTTTGACGGAGAGCACATCGGATTGCCCTTTTGCGAAGGCATTGATCTTGTCTGCGTTTGCGTCATGTTTGCTGCGTCCACTCGAGGCATATCCCGTGAGTGGGATGCTTCCGTCCTGGGTTTCAATGATGACCTTGTAGGTGGAATCCCCGTCGGAAGTTTTGGAGCGTAGCACCGTTGCTCCCTGTAAACGGTCAACAGGGAAGGACTCGACCACTTCGGATTTTCCCAGCAATCCGACACGAGTGATTTCGCACACTCCGGTATCGCGGGAACCCTCGAGGTAAATGTCATGCCCGAAGAAATGAACGACTGCTGCACCTGAAGCAGTGAAGATGATGCCCAGGAAGAGCATGCTGAGGATTCCGGCTTTTTTGCGTTGTCTTGCCATGGCTGTAATGGATTTGGGGGTTGAGCCAAAAACCGAATGAACTGGATGAGTTTCTGGGATAACTCTGCTGTCAGAGTTCTTAACGGAAAGGCTATGTGGATTCTGGTCGCAAGGTCAACTCGTCGCTGTGGTTTTGCTTTCGTTCAGACTGCAAAAGGAGATTCGAGTTGGGGCGGGGCGGTGGAAGTGTGCTGTTCTGGATTTCGGCTCCGCCGCCGAGAAGTGCATTTTGGATGGGGAATTTGGAAATTGTTCTGCCATCAGTTGTCAATGCACCTGCACTTCATTATGCTGTTTGCATGATAGACGTCATCAAAAAATCCTTGCTGGCTGGCATCGGGGCAACCGTTGTGACTGCGGAAATGCTCGAGAAATCACTCAATGAGTGGGTGGAGAAGGGAAAGCTCTCCACCGATGAAGCAAAAGAGCTGGCTGAGCAGATACTGGAAGACAGTCGTAAGGAGTACCACCAGGCCCGGCAGCAGGTGGAGCATTGGGTTGAAGAAAACATTGAAAAAGCAGGGCTTGTTCGCAAATCCCGGCTTGAGAGCATGGAGAAACGCCTCAACGAACTTGAGGCAGAGCTTCAAAAACTCAAAAAGGCAAGCTCCTGAGTCTGAATGTTTTGAAACCCCTTCGATTGTTCAGAGACGCGGGGAGGGCGAGGGAAATCATCTCCGTGATGGTTCGCTATGGCTTTGCGGATTTCCTCAAACATCTCAATCTTCCTTCCTCATGGTTTCGCAAAGTCATTTCAGACAAGGGAACCCGAATTGCGGACATGACAGTTGCCCAGCGGGTCCGGCACGCCTGCGAGGATCTGGGACCCACGTGTGTGAAAATTGGACAGATTCTCTCGTCCCGTCCTGATTTGCTCGGGCCGGTCATGGTCGAGGAGTTAAAAGCACTGCGTGACGACGTCGAACCGATCCCATTTGAAGAAATGACGGAAGTGCTCAGTGCGGAACTGGGACAGCACTGGTCAGAGGTATTCAGCTCGATCGTCATGGAACCGACAGGCAGTGCTTCCCTTGCCCAGGTTCACAAGGCGGTTCTGCGTGAGCAGAAAATGGCGGTGGCGATCAAAGTGCGCCGCCCCGGTATCGAGCAGGAACTCAACGCTGACATGGAAATCCTCTCTTGGCTTGCCAAGAACATTCACCGCCGGGTCAAGGATCTTGAGGCCTACGACTTGCCGGGCATTGTGGAAGCGCTTGAAACGGGCTTGCGACAGGAGTTGGACTTTCGCAATGAAGCGGTGCACTCGCGCATTTTCAACGAGCACAATCCATACAAAGCGGACGTTTTTGCCCCTGTAGCTCTCGAATCCCTGACCAGCAAGCGACTGCTTGTCATGGAACATGTGGAAGGGGTGAGTGTTGATGAGGCCGAGTGGACCCAGGAGAAAAAGCGGCAGCTCGCCCAGCGCGGAGGTGAATCGATGTTTCACCAGATTCTGGTTGAAGGGTTTTTTCATGCGGACCCACATCCGGGCAATGTTCTGGTCAGCGAGGATGGAAGACTCTGCATCCTCGATTGGGGATTGACTGGGCAGTTAACCCGCGAGATGCGATGGATCCTTGCGGATTTACTCGATGCCGTCGTCCAGCAGGACGCGTCGAAACTGGTTCGCGTGACGCGGCTCATCAACCGGAACCGTCCACCTGTGAATGAACAGCACCTTGAAATGGATATTGCGAATGTTCTGAATCGCCACGGTGCCGATTTCCGGGTGAATCAGGCAGGGGAGATCATGCTCGATCTCGCTCGGGTCTTGTCCCGGAACGGCATTCGCATGTCCCGCGACTACACCCTGTTGACCAAAGCGATCGTCTCCGTTGAAGAAACCGGGCGCGTGCTCGACCCCGAGTTTGATATTTCCAAAATCGCCGAACCCTTCCTGCGCAAGTTGATGCTCGAACGCTACCACCCGGATCGAATGTGGCGTGAGTTTTGTTTCAACAGCAAGGAATGGGTGAGGGATGTGGCAGAAGTTCCGGGGCAACTGCAGCGTGTGCTGCACCGCATCGAAAATGAAGACATTGGACTCAACCTGCGCCTGGATCGGCTGGAGAAACTGGCCGAACCGCTCGATGGCGCTATCAACCGGGTCGTGCTCGGTTTGATCATCGGATCATTGATCATTGGTTCCTCCATGATCATGACGACCGGAACGGGTCCGCTGCTGTGGGGATACCCGCAACTCGGGCTGCTGGGCTACCTGCTCAGTGCGGTGCTGGGGCTTTGGGTCATTTTTGACATCATTCGCCACGGACGCCACCGCTGAGAATCGACCGTCTCAATCTTGCTTGCTCCTGCTTGAGTCAGGGGGGCGGTGTGCTTTTGGGTGCTGTGTAATATTGGTTCTGGTTTTGTTCACTGAACAAGAAACGTAGGGACTTCGCTAGCCGGAGACCTCAGCTACCTCACAGGATGCGGCATCGCGGTGAACGCGAGCCCTACGGAAACGTGATTGATGATCAGTGTTTTTAACAAGAATTGGTGTAACAGCGTTATGTGGGTCATAGGCCTGATCGCTTGGCATTCGCCAGCCGATGTTACAAATCTCAGTTGTTTAAACCAAAAATGGAATAAAAAACCGGTGTCTGCGGGCAGACACCGGTTCAACAACTTCAAATGCTCAGACTCAGAGGCTTTGAGCTGCCTTCACCACAGCATCTGTAGTGATGCCAAGTTCCTTGTAGACTGTGGCACCCGGTGCACTGATTCCAAAGCGGTTGAGTCCAACGACCTTGCCGTCAAGTCCAACATAGCGGTACCAGAGATCGGGCACTCCGGCTTCCACTGCTGCACGCTTGCGGCAGCTGCTTGGCAGAATGCTCTCACGGTAATCGGCGCTCTGGCGTTCGAAGCGGTCAAAGCTCGGGATCGAGACGACACGGGTTCCGTTGCCCAGTTGCTCCGCGGCCTCAAGTGCCAGAGAAAGCTCGCTGCCATTGGCCAACAGGATGCGCTCTAGCGCGGCGGTTTCCTTTTTGGCAATGTAGGCACCCTTGAGTACCCCATTGCGGCGGGTTTCCACCGGTATGGAACTCAGATCGGGAACATTCTGACGAGTCAGGATGAGCGCGGTGGGTCCGTCATTGCGTGTGAGGCTGGCCACCCAGGCACCGGCTGCTTCTTCGGCATCAGCGGGGCGAATCACGTCCAGATTCGGAATCACGCGCAGTGCTGAGGTCACTTCAACAGGCTGGTGGGTCGGGCCGTCTTCGCCGACTCCGATGGAGTCGTGTGTGAATACGTAGGTTACGGGCAGACCAACGAGGGATGCGAGGCGGATGGAACCGCGCATGTAGTCGGCGAAGGTCAGGAACGTGGCACCGGATGCGCGGTAGAGACCATAGTAGGCAAATCCATTGAGCATGGCACCCATGGCGTGCTCGCGAATCCCAAAGAGCAAATTGTGTCCGGAACGGTCTGTTTTGCTGAAATCCCCGGCACCCTTGAGGTAGTTCTTGGTCGAGCCGTGCAAGTCTGCACTTCCGCTGACCAGTGTCGGTGTGGTTTTTGCGAGCGCATTGAGCACCGCACCCCCGGTGTTGCGGGTGGCATCGGCCTTGCCGACTTCAAACTCCGGAATTGCGGCAAAGAGCGACTCTGCAGTGCCGTAATCCTTGGCAATGGCGCGTTCGAGCACCTGTGCAAGCTTCGGGTTTGCGCTCTGCCATGCCTGGTAGGTCTGCATCCAGCGCTGGTAGTTGACTTCCAGCTCGGCAGTGTGCTTGGCGAAATAGTCGCGCACTTCGTCTGAAACGTAGAAAGTCGACTCGGGAAGCCCAAGGTTTTTGCGGGCGTCAGGTGCGAATTTTGCACCGCCCTCACCGTGTCCGGCTGCGGTTCCCTGAACTTCCTTGATGCCCTTTCCGATGAGGGTTTTGGCTTCGATCAACTGGGGTTTTCCCGAGCTGGAGTTCCGGGCCTTTTCATAAGCGGCAAGGAATTCCTTCATGTTGTGCCCATCGACGCGCTGTGTCTCCCAGCCGAAGGATTCAAAACGCTGCTGCACATCGCCGCTTTGGGTGGCATCCGCCATGGCGTCGAGGGTGACATCGTTGGAATCGTAGATGAGGATGAGATTGTCTAATCCATTGTGACCCGCATAGGAAATCGCCTCCATGGCGACACCTTCCTGCAGACAGCCGTCCCCTGCCAGCACGACGACTTTGTGGTCGAACAGCGTGTGGGTGTCGGTGTTGAACTGGGCTGCGGCCATCTGGGCTGCAACTGCCATGCCCACAGCATTGCCAACGCCCTGGCCGAGCGGCCCCGTGGTGGCTTCTACGCCATCAGTTTCGCCATACTCAGGATGTCCGGGGGTTTTGCTGTGCAGTTGGCGGAAATTCTTGATCTCTTCGATGGGCAGGTCATAGCCAGCCAGGTGCAGCCATCCGTAGAGAAACATGCTGCCGTGTCCAGCAGAGAGGATGAAGCGATCACGGTTGAGCCAATTGGGATCTTTGGGGTAGTAATTCAGTGCTTTCCCAAAAAGCACGGCGCCCATATCGGCAGCACCAAGCGGCAGGCCGAGGTGGCCGGACTTGCAGGCGGCGATCGCATCAATGGCGAGACCACGGGCTTGGGTTGCAGCTTTTTCCAGAATCTGACAGTCGAGTTCCATAGTGAAACTCATCATTCGGACACAACCGTTCCTTTCAAGAACTAATTCCGGCCGATGTCTTCAGGCGGGATATCCCTGATGATGGAGTCGATCCACTCGAAACGCTGGTAGTACTGTTTGAGATGCTGCAGTAGGGTGGAGTAACGCGTGAGTGGATCGGAGAGTTTGAGCAGTTGCTGTGTCGCACTGGTGCTCTTGAAAAAGGAAGCCGCTGCGTGATCGACAAAATGGTGGGGTTGGTTGATGTTGCGCAGATGCTCCATGGCCTCATCGGAGATTTCACCGCCAACATGGTGGATTTTTTCCAGCAGTTGCAAGGTCTGGATTCGCAGCGATTCAAGCGCTGCGGGATCTGCAGTGTTTTCGATAACCGGAGCGACTTCGAGCTGGAGGTAGGGTCCGTCTGTCAGGCATTGCTGTACGGTGAGACGGCAAATTCCCTCAAGAAGCACCATGGAGGTTCCATCGGAGTAGGTTTGGCAAGCTTTGACGCATCCGAGTGTCACGCATTCATTGAAGGGAAGTTCCGTATGGAGTGCCGCTTCATCGGGGATGGCGTGAATAATGGTGAACATGCGGTCGTTTTCGATCACGTCCCGAAGCATGTGGCGGTAGTGAGCTTCGAAAATGTAGAGCGGCAGGATAGAATGCGGATAAAAGACTACATCTCGCAATACCATCGCCGGGATGATTCTTGGAACAATAAAATCCCCCATGATATCGGAAATCTGCATGGGGATGCAGGAAGATGCAATCTGCAGGCCTTGTTTTTTGGCAGAGAATCCGGAGGCAGGGAAGCATCGGGATAAGTTGCAAGTGGCAATGCCCCCGCTAGGCTGCTGGATGGTTCGTCAATTGAGTTCATGGCGCAAGGCTGGGTATGCTTCGGTAGAGTCGGGTGTCACTGCCTTTGAATTGCTGCTGCAGGTCTATTTGCTCGAGTTCTACATTCGCGCCTGTGGTCTCGATCCCCTGCTTGCGTCTGCAGGGGCAGTGATCGCGGTTGCCTGGGATGCTGTGTCCGATCCGCTGATGGGTGTGGTGTCGGATCGAACGGGCAGTCGGCGATGGGGGCGCCGTGGTGGATACATCCTGCTGGGTGCGCTGCTGCTGGGCGGTTCAGGCATAGCGATGTTTAATCCACCAGCTCAATTGCTGCTCGAGCCAGGCAGCAATGCCAGTCAAGGTGCGCTGTTTGTGTGGTATCTGCTTTCCTACCTGCTGGTCAACAGCTCCATGACATTGGTGAGTGTGCCTCATGTGGCGTTGGTCGGGGACTTTGCATCGGAAAGTACGGAGCGAAACCGTTTTTTTGCCTGGCGCCTGCTGTTTTCCAATGTGGGTCTGTTGTTGGGAATCACGCTTCCCACCCAGCTGGCAAGTGGGGGTGACGTCATGCAGGGGCGTTCAGACGCGGCGGTAGTGCTCGCGGGCGTGCTGGTGCTCAACAGTGTGATTTGCTGGTGCAGCATCCGCACGAGGGACGTTTATCCGATCGCATCCGGGCAGGGAAGGGCAACCTTTGGGATGCAGGGCTTGGTCGAGTCGATTCGTGCCTTGTTTTCAGTCTTTCAAAACCGCTATTTCCGGAATCTGGTGTTTGCATTTTGTCTTGCAGCCATTGCCCGGGCACTCAATTCGGGGTTTGCGCTCTTTTATTACAAGGATGCGCTCGGATTGAATGAAGAACGTCAGGTCTCCCTCATTTTGATCGTCTTCATCGTATCGATTGTGATTGGCATTCCGTTGTGGTTGATGCTTTCGCGCCGATTCTGGAAGCGGCGTCCCGCATTGGTGGGCCTCACTTTACTGACCATACTGACCTTTGTGACCTATCCGTTTTTCCCGTATGGCAGCGTGGCCGGACCCCTGGTAATGGCGGTGCTTGGAGGCATTGCGGTGGGGTCCATCCTACTACTGGAATCGCTCGTGCTGGATACCATCGACTTCGATGCGGCGCAGCGGGGACAGCGGCGGGATGGAGCGCATTTTGGCTGCCTGAAAATGGCTTCGAAGCTCGCGCGTGCGGCAGGTATTGGATTGACGGGTCCGTTGCTGTTTTGGGTGGGATATGAAGCAGGTGCAGCGGTGCAAAGTGATCAGGTTGCTCAGCGCTTGCGGCTGGTCTTTGGTGTGGGGGTAGGCTTTTTCTTTCTATTGGCAGCGATCGTTTTTTCACAGTTTGGCATGACACGTGCCCAGCACGAGCAAATCAAGCAACGGCTGGCTGCAGATGCAGCAGGAGGGTCTGGAGCAGGGTGAGTTCAGGTTGGATAAGCAGTGCTACTTTTGCTTATGCCGCTTGTGCGATGCGACTAAAATATGACCACCACTGATGCGCGATGCAGTTTCTCGAGTATGGTAGGTGCGGTTTGCATACGAGAACCGAGCACCCATGAGCATGAATAAAAATCCGATTCCCCTGAAATTCCGCGAAGCGCGGAAAATGAAGTTCAGTGATGTTCCCGAGGCCTCCCGTGTAAAGGTCTATGGTGTGCGCTACGTCTATATCAAAGATCCGGTGGGCAATGAGTTTTATGTGACGCGCCAGGGGTGGGGACTCCTGGAAAACCTGCGCACAAAGCACTGGTATGATGACAAGCGCTACGCCAAAGAGGGCGAGCGGCTTTTTGAGGGAAGTGGGCACGTCTATCGCATGCCAACCTACAATCTGCATGGGAATCGTCAGGATCTGGTGGTGAAGTTCTCCCGCTTCGCGGAGGCAGTTCCCCTGCACGTTGCGAAGACCTTTCCGGACAAGATGCCCGCTGACATTGGGGAGGCTGAATTCAATGACCCCTTTCAGGAGTTTGGATTATTGGTCGATTTGCGAAATGGACGCTTCGGACCGCAGGAATTGCGCATCAAAACCAAGCATCCTGTGGCGATTTTCTCCCCGGCTACCCGGGTTCCCTCCTGGAAACTAGGCAGGGAAAAAGCCCGTTTTGACCGGTATCGCAATGGAATGGCGAAAAATCTGGATCCAAAATACTCCAGCATCGATCTCGATTTTGAGCGCCAGTACCTCTATCTGTTTGCCTGGGTCAAAGGCCGCAATGCTGCAAACTACATGGAAGAAGGATTGCTGAGCCAGGAAGAGGTTCGGAACCTGACGTTGCGGGTGGAGGAGGAGTTGCGGTTGAAAGGGTTTCGTGTGCTCGACAATAAGCCCAGCCACATCATCCTGCGCAAGGATCGCCATGGGAATCTGATCCGCCGCCATGGCAAATTGGAATATGCCCTGGTGGATTTTGAACTGCTGCAGCGAACCGACGCCTATGTGGAGGTGTTGCGACAGCGCAACGCTGAGGCTGCCAGCACGGAAAGTCGAGCTGCGCAGGTAGGGAAGTAGGGTCAGTTCTCCGGGTCAGACGGGCGTTGACTGTCGATTTGAGAGCGCGCCCAGGTGATGGCTTCATCGACGGTTTGAAAGGTCGCGATCGGGAGTTTGTAAAATACCCGCTCCGTCTGAAAGCTCTCGTGGGAGAATCGTCGAACCAGAACGAACGCGGCCCCCATGATCGAGGTTTCCGATTCGAGGCGCCGAACCTGAGCAGGGTTGAGGCTGTAGTCGTGAATCCGGTTGGAAATGTAGACAAAAGGCCGGTTTCCGTATGCGGCATTGAGTCGCGTGACTATGTCGTCCACACAGGCCTTGTCAAAATCGATTCCGGCATGGATGGTTCCTACCACAAAATGCTCGTGGAAATGAAGAATACCATATTCTGTTTGCTCCTCCCTCATGAATGCAGGTATTGATTAACGGAAGAAATCGGGATTGCGTGACCCCTGCGGCTTACCTGAAATAAGGTAGTCGAGTCGGGTTTGATCGACGGTGTCGAAACCGGAATGCAAGGGCATTGCGTTGGTATCGATGCCACAACTTCCACATCCGCACAGATTCGGAGAGTTCGGTGCGCTTCCAGCCTCAGTGTGGGTCAGTGCTTTGGCAGCAACGAGCGATCAGCTGCGCGATGTGATCTCGATCAGGTGATATCCGAAGTTGGTGCGCACGGGACCATGCACCACGCCTACAGCTTCATTGAAAACAACCTTGTCGAACTCCGGAACCATTTGTCCCTGCGTAAATTCACCAAGATCCCCTCCGGAACGACGGCCCGACGGACACTCCGAGGCGACTTCAGCCAATTTGGCGAAATCCGCACCCGCTTCGATCTTGTTTTTGATGCTCAGGCATTCTTCTTCGGTTTTTACGAGAATGTGACGCGCTCTAGCTTTCATCATCATGGCCGCAGTCTGAATGGGAAACGAAGCAGCTGACAATCCTGAATTGCACATTCTGGAATTTTTTGGAATTCGACGGATTTGCAATGGGGTCTATGCGGTTTGGGTCAGAATCTTGGTTACAACCGATTCTGCCGAGGATCGATCCCAACTGTTTGGCGCGCTCTAGGGAATCAACTGGATTCAAGTGTTTCGGGAATCTTGCGCAGCTGAAGCGTGTCGATGATTTCGCCGTGGGCGAGCACATTGGTGATCACCACCAGCGGATCTCCGGTCTTGCACCAGCCCCCGTTCACCAGCTTGGCAAAGCTGTGTTTGATTGTCATTTCGGGGTCGGCATTGTTAAATTCGATTCTGAACGGTTCAACCCCCCACAGTGGGATCAGACGGCGGAAAATGTGTTGAATATCGGTGAACGCGTAGATTGGAATCCCGTGCGGTCGAAGCGCTGCCAGAACATGGGGAAGGAATCCGCTGCGTGTGAAGACTACGATACTGGCTCCGCCCATTTCTTCCGCAAGCAGGGCGGCACTGCGCAACATCTTTGCTTTCGGAGTCTTGAGGGCGATTTGATGGTTGAGCTGGTGTTCATGCTGCACGGCCTCTGTGGCTTGAATCACTTGTTTCATCACTCGAACGGCTTCGAGTGGATACGAACCCATGGTGGTTTCGCCCGAGAGCATGACACAGTCTGCCTGTTCCCGAACGGCATTTGCCACGTCACTGACCTCGGCGCGAGTGGGAACGGGAGCGCTGATCATGGATTCCAGCATGTGAGTTGCCACGATGACGGGACGCCCATACTTCTGGCAAAGCTTCACGCACTGGTATTGAATGGACGGAAGTTTTTCGTATGAGATCTCGATGCCCAGGTCACCTCGTGCGATCATGATTGCATCCGATGCCTGGATGATGTCGGACAGGTTTCCCAATCCGGTCTGATCCTCAATTTTGGAAATGATGCGCGCGTGGGAACCCAGCTTGCAGAGATATTCCCGAAGTTCATGCACTGCCTGTGCGTTGCGCACAAAGGAGAGTGCGATCAGATCCACGCCCTCCTCGACACCGATGCGCACATCGTTGCGATCTTTTTCGGTCAGGGACGGCATGCGAATCTCAACACCCGGCAGATTGATGTGGCGCTTGCTTCCCATGGTTCCCGGGATGGTGACCGTGGCACGGACCCGGTCGTCGGTGCAGTCGTTGACTTTCAGCTGGATCAGGCCGCTGTCCACCAGCATGGTGGCACCGGGACTCAAGTCACGAGGCAGGCCCTCGTAGTTGACGCTGATCCGAAGAGTGGAACCGTCCCGATGGTTCTCCGGCTCAGTGGTCCAGAACTCGACGGTATCTCCGATCTTGAGTTCCACAGGTTCGGGTAGGTTTCCCGTGCGGATTTCGGGACCCTTTACATCGATCATGGTGGCGATTTCGCGTCCTTCATCGCGGCAGGCCTGTCGCAGGTTGGCCATGATGGAACGTGTCCAGGCTTCATCGGCGTGGGCCATGTTGATGCGGCAGACATCAACGCGTTCCCGGATCAGCGTGCGAAGCATGTCCGGTGCAGCGGTGGATGGGCCGACCGTAAAGATGATTTTGGTGTGTCTGAAGTGGGATGGAATGTGCACGAAGTCAGCATAGCCAATGCTTGATGCTTTTCCAGAAGTGCTTGCAAAATCTTTGCATTGTTGAGCAGCTCAGTGCTTTGCGAGTCTTGGTTTTTTATCAGAACCTCTGTATTGGAGCGACTGAGAAAGGGCGCAGGTGCTTTTCTGCAGATCTCTGCTCCTACTTTCGGCGTGTTCCGTCTTGCTTGTTCGCAAGGTGCTGCCATAACCTTTTTTGAGCGGCGTTCGGCCAGATGTCGATCACGCTCCACGCATGCGCTGCAAGTTGAAGATGAACGAATGCTCAGACACCGATGGGTTCCGATCCAGGCTCAATGGCAAACGCCAGCAAGTGGCAAGCTGCCACCGCATGATCGAACAGATGATCGAAATCTACGACGAGGCGGCTGAGGCGGCCACCCGGCGTGACCACCTGCTCGGGATTCGTCAGGCTGACGTCGACTACCTCTGGCAGGAAATCGCGAAGTTGCAGCAGGGACTGCAGGATACCGTAGCGGTCAAGGATCAGCTCGAGCAACACGTTTCGGTTTTAAAATCCCATGTGCAGCAGTTGCGCCATGCGGCTTTACAGGCAGGGGTTTCTCCTGATCAATTGCCGACATTGCCGGAGCTGCGATCTGCGGCAGCTCCCAAAGTCCGCCGTTTTTCCGGCAGGGGTGTTCCGGAAAAAACACCAGTGGAACGAAATTTTTTCTGCGGATTGGATACTCCAAAATCCGGACTGCGCTTGAGTGGCTCGGATTCACTGCATTTGGGTGGATGGTGCTGTGATGCCAAGGGAAGAGCCCCCCGGCGTGTATGGGTGGCGGTGGATCATCGCAAGGTTCCATGCTCGCTGGGTTGGGAGCGCCTGGATGTGGTTCGGGAGTTTGCACCTGAGCTTCGGGTGGAACCCCACTGTGGTTTCAATGTGGAGTTGGAACTGAGAACCGGACCCAATTTTCTGCGGATTTGGGCTGAGTTTGAGAGCGGGGCGCGCCATTGCCTGATGCACCGTACCCTCGTGTGTGCCGGAACCGCTGCATCGACTACCGGTCAACTGGATCAGGCCTATGACGTGTGGGTGCAGCAATTTGATACACCCACTGCATTGCAGGAGCGGGAAATTGCCGAAGCCATTGCAGTGATGCAGGATGCCCCGCTGATCTCGGTGCTGCTGCCCACCTACAATACCCCGGAGAGGTGGCTTGCGGAGGTGATTGAATCCGTGCGTCGGCAGAGCTATCCGCACTGGCAGCTCTGCATCGCCGATGATGCTTCTCCACAGCCTCACGTTCGTGCCATGCTGGAGCACTACGCACAGCTCGATGCACGCATCTGTACAGTTTTTCGCGAGCAAAATGGTCACATCTCCGCAGCAACCAACAGCGCACTCGAAATTGCCGAGGGAACATTCTGCGCGCTGCTGGATCACGATGATGTCTTGCCAGCTCACGCACTATACCACGTTGCGGTTGCGATACAGTCAAATCCCGGAGTGAACCTGATCTATTCCGATGAGGATAAGATCGATGAACAGGGCAATCGCTTTGATCCCTACTTCAAATCGGACTGGAATCCGGAATTGTTTCTCTCCCACAACTGCATTTCCCACCTCGGTGTTTACCGCAGCTCTGTCCTGCGGGAGATCGGTGGCTTTGATGAAACCCTGTCGGGATCGCAGGACTGGGATCTTGCCCTGCGCTTTGTCGCGCATGTGGAAGAGCAGGGCATCCTTCACATCCCGCGAATTCTGTATCACTGGCGCTACCTTGACAGTTCGACCTCAAAATCGATCGAATCCAAACCCTACGCTGTCACCGCAGGCAAACGTGCGATTGAAAACTATCTCTCCGCCCGCAACGACCGTTCCCTGGTCCATCCCGGGACGTGGTCGGGATCTTTCCGGGTGCAACCTGCACTGGATTTTCTGCCAACGGTTTCGATCATTCTGCTCGATCTGGACGCGGAGCAGACCCGACATTGCCTTGAGTCCCTTCGCAGTCTGACGCACCCGGCGTTTCTGGAGTTCGTGATTGTGGATGACGGGGCGGCTCTGAAGTCCAGGGAATGGTCCGAATTTCGCGCGAATCAGATACACCGGGTGGGCGGTCTGAATCGGGAAAATCACGCGCGCTCGTATAATCATGGGGCACGCATGGCTCTTGGGGAAATTCTGGTTTTGCTGAGTGCGGATGTTCGCCCGCAGCACGAGGACTGGCTTTACGAACTCTGTGCTCAGGTGAATCGACAGGGTGCAGGCGTGGCAGGTCCGTGGCTGCAGTATGCGGATGCGACCACCTTTAGCGGCGGACTCATTCTGAAATCGAGTTGCTCGGGCGTATTGCATGCGTTTCGCGGATTGCCCCAGGCGGATATTGGGCACATGGGCAGGGCACACCTGACGCAGCGGTATCTCGCAGTTGCGGGTCAATGCCTGGTCACGCGCAGGGTGGTGTTTGAAGCTCTGGGAGGACTGGATGCCGATGCCTACGCAAACCATTGCTGGAATATCGACTACTGCCTGCGAGTGCGCCTCGATGCGGGTCGATACACCGTTTGGACTCCCTACGCCCGGCTGATAACACAAGATGTGATTTCACCGCCTGCCGATGCGGCAGATTCGGAATTCGGCAGATTGGCGGAAAACTGGGGTGCCATTGTTGCGCGTGATCCCTATTTTAACCCCAATCTGGATGAGCACGATACCCGCTTTTTCCTTGCATGGCCACCGCAGACGCAGCACCCATCTCCGGCCACCTTGCTATTCGCTACGAAGTCCTGATTTCACCTCGCAGTGCAGATAGTACCTGGAATTTCTGACCGAAAAACCCCGGTGAGATCAGCTCCAGCAACTGTCCCTTGCGTGGGTCAGTGAGTGTATTGGAGGCGGTGATGATCTGCTGCAGGCTCGGTGCCGCATGTTCCAGAAAAAATCGGGACTGTGAGTGAATCCGGATCGAGCCAAAGCCCGCATTTTTCAACACCGCACTGAGGGCATCCCAGCAAACATGGGTTGTGAGATCCTGCGCACCGGGATTGTGAAACAGGTCTTCGATCTGCCTGTGCGAGCGGTAGGCCCGTGCCGTGCCCTGGGGTGTTTCTTCAATGCGCTGCTTCCAGCTCATTCCATAGTCAAACGCGAGCAGCAATCCGTTCCAGCTTGTGTTGACGATGTTTTGCATCAACTCCGACGCAGCGGTGGACCAGTCGAGGTGGTATTCCATTGCGGGTGCTTTGGGCAGCAGTGCTGTAGCACGGGCCTCGCTTTCGGTGAGCGGTTGCGAAGCAATGACTTCGCTGAGCTGATTGCCCTGCATACACAAGTGGATGGGGCACCACTTGCCGTTTTGCGCGAGCCAGCGGTGAAAGGGCTGGGCATCAAAGAGTTCATTGGAATACACCACCGCAAATTCCGGTATCTCAAATGCCTGTCCGAGCCGCAGGATGCGATAGCCTGCAAAGGGTAGGGTGCGTTCCCTCCATGGGTCGACTCCGGGTTCGGCTCCGATCTCACAAAACTCGAAGGAAGAAATCGGGAGTCCGCTCTCGGCAAGCAGGTGCTCACAGGCCGCAATCACAAGATCGGGAAATACCCGACTGTGGCTGCTCGAGGTGTAGAAGTCACGATCTGCGGATTTGCCGACGCGAACCGTTTCCCGACGGTAGTAGCCCAGGGTTTCATGGAACAGTGCCAGGCGCGAAAAATCCTCATAGTTCAGGTAGCCTTGAGCATTGCAAACGGGGCGGATCGCCTCAACCCAGAGGTCAGAAAGTTGAAAGCTGTTGGAACGGATTGCCATGATACAGAAATCCTTGGCAGCAGGCATCCTGCAGGTCAAAACTGAAGCGGAGATATCTTCGATATTTCGGTTGACTTTGATCCCCCAAAACTCCAAGTTTCGAGCTTTACTTGAGTCCGAGCGGAGAGATGGCTGAGTGGCTTAAGGCAACGGTTTGCTAAATCGTCGTAGGGGAAACTCTACCGGGGGTTCGAATCCCCCTCTCTCCGCCACTTTTCGTAGAAAAACAGGGCAAGGGGGATGAGAAGCCCCGGAGGGGGTTTGTTCCGAGGGTCCAGACGAAGTCAGGATCCGACAAAAGCGAAGTGCCCATCCCCCTCTCTCCGCCATTCGACGCGTTTCCTCAGTTCCTTCGTTCACTTGCTCATGGCAAGCCACCTCCGAAATGTTGTAGACTTCAACCGTATTGATAGCGTCGGATGTCCTGAGCCTGTCGAAGGGCTTTCGTTCGTTTACATCCTGATGTTCAGAAACGGTTCCTTCTATGTTGGGATATCGGATAACGTATCAAGACGGATGGATCTACATCGCTGTGGATTTGGGGCACGGCAAACGAAGCTGCTCAGGTCGTTTAAGCTTGTTTACGTCGAAGGACCAATGAAACGCTGCGACGCGGGCAAGCGGGAGCAGCAACTCAAAAAATGGTCAAGAGCCAAAAAAACTGCACTCATATTGGAGGATTTCGATACACTGAGATTTTTGTCTCAAAGTAGAGACTCATGAGTCCAGGCCTTGTGCGTGGGAAAAGAGAGGCAAGCCACCTCCGAAATGTTGTAGACTTCAACCGTATTGATAGCGTTGTTCACAAAACCGCTGAAAGCGGGTGAGAAACCTGCAATGCCCTGTTCAAAGCCGCTGCAAAAACCCCGACGAGTCGGGGACACAAAGCCCTTTTTGGCGCTGTGCAACAGCGTTATGTGCTCCCAAGCTTCGCTCAGACATATCTTGAGGCAGATCTAAAGTTGCCGGGAATGAATCTACAAAACGAGGGGCAAATCTTTATGATATGCGTTGGACTCATTCGGGTAAGCCAAATGCTTTTCGCTTCAAGTGGGCTGCTTGACAAACAACCATTATGGTTGCAAAATTGTCTTATGGCTTCAATCACAATCAAAAACATACCGGAGCATCTGCATATGGCTTACAAGCGCAGGGCCAAGCAGCACGCACGCAGCCTGCAAGCGGAGATCTTGTACACGCTTGGGCAGTCGGCGGATGAAAATGTAGATGATCGGGTGCTGAAAGTGGAAGAAGTGGCTGGATGCATTAAACCGGCAAGGTCACAGGTCGCTCTGGAGGAAATGGATAGCGCGGTCGATGTCATGTTTCGCCAGCAATGGAAAAACAAGGCATAGTCAGTATCGATACGAATGTTTTGGTGCGTTTTCTCGTCAAAGACGAGGGTGCAACGGAGCAATGTGAATCCGCGAAAGAGCTTTTTAAGCGGCATGGAGTCTTCCTTCCAGAATCCGTGTTTTTGGAAACCGAATGGGTGCTGCGTGCGGTTTACGGTGTGCCGCGAGATGAGATCTGCGCTGCTTTTGATAAGGTGATTCGGCTCGAGCAAATCCTGGTGCCAGACAAAACAGTGCTGAAGCAGGTGCTTGCGCACTATCAAACAGGCTTTGATTTTGCAGATGCCTTGCACCTGATTCGCAGCGAGGGCTACGAAATGAAGACCTTCGATACTGCATTCATTAAAAAAGCGCAGCATTCGGGGTACTCAGCTTCGTCACCCTAAAAAAATGATAGAAAATCACTATTAAAGATGTCGCCCGAGTCTATCGGGATCGGTAAGGGACTTCAGCCCTTCGCCGTCGCTCATTCCTCAGGCATGCTTTCAGGCAGATCCATAGTAGCTGAGAATAAATCGACAAAACGAGGGGCAAATCTTTATAATTTGCGTCTGACCCCCTTCGAATTTGGTTGATTTATTTGTTATAGTTTTGGAGGTTCTCGACTGAAAAATAACGTTCAGCCCTTCGAGCATGAATCATTACCATTTTATCTCCGTCTATTCGGTAATACACATTCACTGGAGGAACGACAATTCTTCTATACGAAGTTCCTTGTAACTCAGGAGGAACACTTCCAGATGATGGAAATCCAGAAAGTGCCTCTGCTTCGCAGAATATCTTTTTTATCAATTTTTTGGCTGCCTCGGGATTGTCGAGTGCAATGTAGTCTGCAATCTCATCGAGGTTTTCGAGGCAAGGGAGGGTCCAGATTAGCTCAGCCATCTTTTCATTTTTTCTTTTGCTTCAGTGTGAGAAACAACACGGCCGTCACGGAATGCACCTTCACCCCTGGCTATTCCTTCGAGTAACTTCAATTTCTCTTCTTTTCTTTCAAAATCTTCGGCATCAACAAGATAGACTGAAGGCAATCCATGTTCGGTAATCAAAACAGGCTCTTTACTTTCCTTTACTTCTTTGAGTATCTGGGTAGCTTTTCTTTTTAAAGTGGTGACCAGTTCAGTTCTCATGAGTGACACTTAAGTGATACTTTGAGGTTTTTCAATTTAATTCTCTAACGTCAATAGTGGTCATCACCATGGAATCGATAACGATCACATGTGGGATTGAAGTGGTCCCGGAAAACTGGACAGGTGGACAAGCTATGAATAAACTACCAAAAAGGAGGAAAAAGCATGTCCAAGAAACGCCGCTCATTCAGTGCCGAGTTCAAATCCAGGGTTGCCCTGGAAGCGATCAAGGAGACCG
>JBEGIR010000010.1 GCA_040224245.1 Puniceicoccaceae bacterium
TGGGTTCCAGGTTTTGGTTCACGATCCCGCTCGTGACAGAGGAAAGGGAGCCGGAAGTGGCGGCACCCGCCGCGTTCAAGTTGCAGCATCCGGAAAACCTTCGAATCCTGGTTGTGGAAGATGATCGGATGAATCAAAAAGTGTTATCCTTGCTGCTCGGGCAGTTGGGAATCACTCCAGATATTGTTGAGCATGGAATTGACGCCATCGAGCGGGTGCGGAATCGCGAGTATTCCTTGATTTTCATGGATTGCAAATTGCCCGGTGCTGACGGGTTTGAAGTAACCAAAGCGATTCGCAGAATGGACCTGTCGCACGATCCGGTGATCCTTGCACTGACGGCAAATGCATTTCCCGAAGACAGGCAGCGTTGTTACGATTGCGGGATGAATGGATTTTTGAGCAAACCAGTTTCACGGGAGGATTTGATCCGCGCCCTTCAGGAGCATCTGTCGACACCGTAGGTCGGCATCCTGGTTTACGGGACCATTTTGTGATTTCTTTGCGATGATCCGCTTGCCGAATCGTTTGCCTCCGAGTTGACCCCATCACGGGTAGTGATGAAGAATGGTTGCGAACCCCAGCACGACCCAGGCGATCAGGGTAAGCACTGCCAGCAGGGGGCGCACGATGGGATTTGCCTGTTTGCGGATGAAGAGGAGTACAAGCAGCAGAACAGTCAGAATCACAGTGGGAAACCCATGTTGCCATCCCGGATGCAGGGGCGCGATGAATACCTCTGCAACGCTTTTGAGGAAGACGACGATGGAGAAGGAATTATCGCTGCCAAGATAGAATGCCAGCTCCAATGCCACAATGAAGAGGAGCGCGACGCACAGTTCCCGGGCATAGCGACCCCAGGTTGCGGTGCGGTTCAAATTGGAAGTGCTCATGCAGGATGTACGGAATGCAATATTCCATATGCGATGAGAAATGCAAGGGTGGCATCCCTGAACGTCGATAGCTGGAAGCTGTCCGCTACACGTTGCATAGCCGACGGTATCCGTTAATGCATGCACGGAATTTCAGTCCAGGCCATGTCAGCAGAATTGCAGGGTGAGGCGTTTTCCTGCCGCACGGATGCGAGCATCGATTTGATGTCAGAGCGACTATACCAGCGACCTTGCGTGAACACGCCACTGACAGTCTTCGCGTTTTCTATGTCAATCAACGGGTTGGCATCGAGCAGAATGAAGTCTGCTCGATAACCTTCCTCGATGCATCCGGAAAACTCGGATTCTCCCAAATATTCGGATACGGTCACCGTTCCCGCCCGAAGTGCCTCATAGGGTGACAGGCCTGCTTGCACCAGCAGTGCGAGTTCTGCATGCAGTGAGTGTCCTGGTACCATGGAACCAAAGGAATCAGTTCCGAGCAATAGGGGAACTCCCTGTCGATGAAGTTGGTTTGTGAGCTGGAGCAGCAGTGCAAGGTTCTGTTGGATCTCGTCGGCCGTCAGCGGAAATTCCTCTTCCTGATAGGGGTTGGATTCCGCACTCAGCCAGCGTTGCTTCACGCGGTGCGGGAGGTATGCCATGCACGGATCCTTCGCCAGTGCTTCAAGTGCTTCGTCACTTACCCATTGCGAGAGGTTTTGGTAAACGATAAGGGTTGGGTCGAGATAAATGCCCGATTCGGCCACCGTGCGGGTGAGCACTGCACGGTAGGATGGGTCGCGTAGCCGGTCCACGTTGGCGCGGTAACGTGCCAGTGGATCCAGGTTTGAAACGTTATTCTCCTCGGGATTCAGCGTTGCATAGAGGAATTCTTCCATGTGCTCGAGGGCGTTCATTTCCAGACTTTTTGCCAGCGGCAGATGATGTTGTGCGTGTCCGACTACGCGCAAGCCGCGCTCGCGCGCCCCGGCAAGGATCGCATCAAACACCTCAGGCTCGAGGTTCCCGTGGATTTTCACGAAGTCCAATCCTTTGCTTACATGCTCATCGAGCACTGCTTCCACAGCCTCGATGCTGGCAGGGAGGTCCGCATTCAACTGATGACCGCTGACCAGGTAACGGGGACCCGCCAACTCACCGGTCGCAATGCTTGCCCGAAGCTGCAGATGATCGATGCTTCCCTCCCCATCTGCCAGTCTCATGTTGGCAACCGTTGTCACTCCATGGGCGAGGAACAGTTTGAACATCTGCTCCGGGTTCCACCGTACATGAACATGCATGTCGGCCAGTCCGGGCATGAGGAAGCGTCCGCCCCCATCGATTCGGGTGTTGGCTTCGATGGGATTTGCGTCGAGGGTGTCGAGAATCGCGACGATGCGCCCATCTTGGATTGCGAGCGCCTTTTCCGGTTCCACCTCCTCGTGGCGCATGGATAGAATGTTAACGTTCTCGACGATGTATTCCACTGATTCGGGCAGGCTGCGTGCGGTAAGTTGCAGGGCGATCATGCTCACGAATGTGATGCAGAAGGGATGGATGGGATTTCTCATGGTTGGATGTTGTCTCTGATGTATGAGTTGACTTGCAAGAGTTCGCTTCACCTCGAAACATCTGCTGGATGCTTCCCTGCGCCAGAACTGAAAGTCTGCGGCGATGCGATCTCTTCAGTTGTGGGTGCATGACGTCACTCCCTTCCCCAATGTTACAGGAAATTTTCCCGACGCTTGTCCGAGTGCTGAAGTAAGGAAGTGCTTACATTCAATTCCGTCAGCGATGTGCAGCTGTTCTGCCGTATTCGCCAACTCGCCGCAGCGCAGCATCCTGCTCGCGTGCTGAGGAGCTTGGTTTAACTGTATCGGGAGCATCCTGCTTGCGCTTTGTGAAAAGGGAGCTGGAAGCTCTCGCTATTTTGATGGGTTTTCGCGAATATAGCGGCGGACGGCTTGCATGGCTGCATCATTTCGAACGATGTGGTCGTAGGATTCATGCTGCCAGAGCTTTCCAGTTCGTCCAAGACAACGGTTTAGCTGATTGGCAGTGTAGGATTTCCAGGAATGCAGAATGTTCGCTAGAGCATGATCGGGCAACGGTTTCACTAGAACATGCACGTGATTAGGCATCACCACGTATTCGTCCAGAACATACCGTCGCTCATTAAAATGCTGAAGTGCGTGATGGACCAGTGATGCATTGTCCGGATGTCGCAACAGACAGGAGCCGTTACCATGGTGCAGGAGTTCTTCGTAGCGTTCTGAGAAGAGTCGATGGTATGCGATGCGTTCTTCCCGTGATAGATTTTGCAAATCATGCGTTTGCCGCCACTGCTCACGTTGGTGATGGATTTTGTCCACAACACTGCGGGGTAGTGCATCTGCCAGACGAAAGGTGACAAAATACCAAATCGGACCCTGTTCCCAGTGTGGGAGATTGCCACCAGTGCGGATGTCGATCTCGGTAAAGGGATTGAAAAAATCCCACATCCCGATTGAACGCTTCAAGGTAGCGGGAGCATCCTGCTCGCGCATTGGAAAAAGGGAGCTGGAAGCTCCCTCTACCCTTCGAATAGCCCCACTGCGTTGCCTTGCAGGCAACTTCGAGGGGCACCTTTCGCTGGGGTCGTGCATGATGGGAGGTTTGGGAGTGGAGGAGTAGGATGGAGGTGGTACACCACCTGAAGCTCAAGGAGCGAAAGCATCTACCAGAGTCGTTTTTTTGCAAATGCAATGCCGGATCCGCTCTTGAGATAGCGTTCAAAGCGAAAGGCTTTATCTTCGGAATTGAATGCGGCATAGAACACGATTTTCCACGGTCTGCATGAAGCTGTGGCGGGCACTTTACCGTAGTTGTGGTAGAGAAGCCTTTGTCGCAGATCAGAGGTGAATCCAATGTAGTGTTTTTGCGGGCATTTGATGCTTTGCAATCGATAGACGTAGGACATGGCCCCACTGCGTTGCCTTGCAGGCAACTTCGAGGGGCACCTTTCGCTGGGGTCGTGCATGATGGGAGGTTTGGGAGTGGAGGAGTAGGAGTAGAGGTGGTACACCACCTGAAGCTCAAGGAGCGAAAGGTGGTGGCCAGACCCAGAATCGAACTGGGGACACAAGGATTTTCAGTCCTCTGCTCTACCGACTGAGCTATCTGGCCCCTTCGTTTGCAGCGCCTTGGCTGACGAACGAAAAACTGGATTACGCCAAGTTTTGCAGGGGTCGTCAAATGGAAAAATGAAAAAAATGACAACCCTGCTCAAGGCCCACGTCCACGCGGGAAAACGCGGGCTCGACGTGGGCATTTGAACCTGGATTCCGTATGGGAGAACGCTTATTCTCCGAGTTCGGTTGGCAGGGCTGGAGCCTCGGTCAACACTTCGGGTTCGTAGGATTCGAGTTCCTGCAGGATGTGTGCGATGGCAGCGTCGAGCTGGGTGTCGATGCCCTTGTTGGTGGCGATGGGGTCGAGCTTGACCTCAATATCGGGTGCCACGCCTTCATTCTCCACGCTCCAGTTGCCGTCGGCGTCGAAGAAGCGGAAGAAAGGCACGGTAAGGAATCCGCCGTCCATGAGCGGCGGGTTGGCCGAGATGCCGATGAGGCCGCCCCAGGTGCGTGTGCCCAGCAGTTTCCCTGTTCCGGTATAGCGGAACATGAAGGGAAGGTAGTCTCCACCCGAACCAGCATCCTGATCGATGATCATGACCTTGGGTCCGTGCAGCGCGCCTGAGGGTGTATTGTAGGTGAGACCGTCGCGGTCTGCCCAACCGGAGAGGTGCTTGCGCGCGAGGGTTTCGATCAGGTAATCTGCCGCCTGACCGCCCCCGTTGGAGCGCTCGTCCACAATGAGTGCTGCTTTGTCAACCTGGGCGTAAAACATGCGATTGAAGAAATCGTAACCGTCACCTGCGGTATTGGGCAGGAAGACGTAGCCGACCTTGCCCTCGCTCTGTTCCTCCACCTTGCGGCGATTGCGTTCCACCCAGTCCCAGAGGCGCAGGCGCGACTCGTCGCTGATCGGTGAAACCACGATGTCGCGTGAATCACTGCCATCGGGCGTGGCTGCAATTGTGAGTGTGACCTGTTTGCCAACCGTGCCCTGCAGGCGCTGGAAGAGGTTGTCGCTTGTGGACAGCGGCGTGTGATTGATGGCGATCAGGTAGCTGCCGTCGTCGACGCTTTGCCCAGGCACAGCGAGCGGTGCGTCGATGAATGGAAGCCAGGGAGCCGGGCGATAGACCTGTTGCAGGCGATAGCGACCCTCATGGATGTCAATGTTGGCGCCAAGCAGACCCGTTTGCACGGCACTCTCCTTATGCAAATCCCCTCCGCCCACGCGGTTGTGTCCGGCGTGCAGTTCGGCGATCATTTCGACGAGCAACTCGTTGAGATCCTCCCGTCGACCGACATGATCGACGCGGGGGCGGTATTGATCATAAACTGCCTGCCAGTCGAGTCCGTGCAGGTTGGGCGCGTAGAAGTATTCCTTCTGCATGCGCCAGACTTCGTTGAAGATCTGCAGCCACTCTTCGCGTGGATTCACCCAGACGCGGCAATCACTGGTGGAAACGCCTTCTGCTTTGGCACTCTTGCCCACTTCGGTGATGGCGAGCGAACCGTCCACCTTGTTGAGCAGCAGGTGGGTGCGGTCTGCGTTCATGACAAAGCTCCAGATCCCCCGAAGCAGTTCGGATTCTTCCTTTTCCTCCATGTCGAATCGCATCAGGCGATTGTTTTCCCAGATCGATTGGCCTGGAGGATTTTGGGCAATGCCAGACTGCACGTATTCGATGTAATAGACGTTCCCATCCTTATCGACGCCAAGGTTGCCAATGTTGCGTTCGGCAACTGGCAGGGCGAAAATGCGTTGGGCAATGCCTTCGAGTTCGATGCATGGCTCGTTTTCGGCGTCTTCGGGATCTGTTTCGGTTGTGGCATCAACGGTTGCTTCGGCGGTGTCGGTGCTGGATTCCTCATCGTCGCTGGATTGCTCGTTGTCATCGGATGAGTCGGATTCCTTGTCTTTCTCATCCTTGTCTTTCTCTTCCGGTTTGGGTTCATCGCCGGTTTCCGGAATCAGTGGTGAGGTTCCATCAGCCTTGAGTGCGACCGCGTAGAGTCCGGCACGAAGCGGATGTTCACGACTGGACATGTTCAGGCCCACCTGAACGGGGCCTGAATTGGTAGAAGCCGTGAAGTAGAGGTAGTCACCCTTGGGGCCGAAGGTGACCGACTCGACATCTGCCATGCCATCGCTGAGACGATGGTGCTGGCCGCTCGCGAGTTCGTAGAGCATCAGGTCGGAGTGGAAGTTGGGTTGCTCCAAGGTGTAGGCGATCCATTTTGCATCAGGGGCCACCGCTATTGCGGAGGAGGCGCGCCGGGCATGCGTTGCCAGCAGGGTTGAGGTGCCGGTATCGAGGTCGAGCAGGTGCAGTCCGAGGTGGTTGTCGGCATAGATCAGTGAGGGTGAGTCGCCGCCGATCCAGGCCAATAGTTCATAGAAGTGGGAACCGAGTGGGATCAAGCGGGGTGCATCCTTGCCAAACTGATCGGAGAGCGCAACGGATTGGCCACCCTGTTCGTTTTCTGTGATCCATGCGATCTGTTGGCCGTCGGGAGACCAGAGGGCACTGCGGTCGTTGGCGTTCCCGGAGTGACTCAGGTTGCGGGTAGGACCCTCTTCCACGGGTATGGTGAAAATTTCGCCACGAGCGGACAGGAGCACGCGCTTGGCAGACTTGGACAAGTCGGTATGGGTGATCGTGCGGCTGGCATCCTTCCACTGCGGGCGCAATTGCGGAAGGTCGGGTTGAATGGAAATTTTGATCTCGCTGACGCTTCCCTTGTTCACGTCACAGTGATAGAGGCGTCCGCCAGCCTCATATACGACGGCATTGCCATGGGCACTGGCTGAGCGGATGTCCCAGTCGCTCTGCTCTGTGAGTGCTTCAACCTGCTTGGAGTTTGGGCGGTAGCGGTAGAGGTTGAAGGTTTTGTGCTGGCGGTCGGACAGGAAGTAAACATCGGAACCGATCCACATGGGATTGATATCGTTGACACCCTCGCCCGGGATGGTTTGCAGCTCGCTTTGATCAGGGTTGAGCAGGAGAATATCGGGTGTGGTGCCGCCCCGGTAGCCCTTCCAGCCCGAAGAACCTCCAAAGAGACCATTGTAGGCGGGGTGGAAGGGAATGTAGGCGAGCTGACCTTTGCTGCTGAACTGACCCTGTACGATGCGCGCCAGCATGAGTTTTTCGGGCGCACCACCGGTGATCGATACTTGATAGAGTTGGCGGGAACGCCCGTGGTCGGTTTCCCGCGCGGAGGCGAAAATCACGGCACTGCTATCGCTGCTCCAGTCCTGCGGAACATCACTGTAGGGGTGCCAGGTCAGGCGGGTGGGTTGTCCGCCGGCAACCGGAATGATGTAGACATCGCGGTTGTCTTCATAAGTGGCACTGAAGGCAATCCACTTTCCGTCGGGAGAGAAAATGGGGTCGGATTCGGTGGCGGGATGGGAGGTCAGGCGCCTTGGATGGGAACCGTCGGTATTGCTCACCCAAATATCACCAGCGTAAACAAATGCCAGATGTTCATCTGACAAGTCGGGTTGGCGGAGCATTTGGGTGGATTCGGATGCGCAGAGCATCGATGACAGGACCAGGAGGCCCAAGAGGGAGATGTTGTGGATTTTCATAATCGCAAAAACCCAACCATGAGGATTTTTCGGATGCCTGCAAAACAATCGTGATAGCTAATCGGTGATAGGAAATAGTGATGGGTCTCTCTCGTCCTGATCAAAAGTTGACACATTGCTCGTGTTTCCGATGAACGGGAGTCTGCGTTCCCCTAAACAAAAACATCGTTCCTTCGTCACTGGATCGACTGCGTCGAACAGGATGGTCTGCGGCCCAACAGGTTTTTCCTTCGTAAATCAGTACATTGCTCGAAGCTTCAGCGAAGTTGGGAAATATCTCTCAAATGCGGGGACTCGGGGTGCAGCGATCTGACCTTGCTGCTGTTGTTGTTGATCCCTCTGCGCGAGCTGGAAGCTCCCACTACTTTCATCCTTGCTTCTGACTTCTGGCTCCTTGCTCCTGCGATTTCAATCGCCTGCGGGCTGGAAGCTCCCACTACGGTGAAAATGGGGAGTGGGGCAAAAGGGGGGGATAACGCAGCAGTTGAGGCGGAACTTGGGGTTTCGCTCGAAAACAGGAGGGGTGTGCGGCGCGAAGTGGGTGGTTTTGGTGGTGGAAGTTGTTGCTGCTCGGTGGTTTGCGGCAATTGGCAGTTTCGGTTGAGACGGTGGAGTTCTGTCGAAAACGAAGCCGAAACAATCCGGTTGACTGAAAAATCCCTGTAAAAACCGCAAAAATCGTGGGTTTTCATGCTTTAAAATGGGGCAAAAATGTTGACAGGTGGGGCATTGTGGGGGAAAGTGGAGCAAGTTAACTACGAGACATGTCCTCTTAATCCGTTCGAATGGGATCCCCGAATAAAGTCATCTACACTGGAGAATACCGGCACAATCGCGATGCCAAGGGTAGGCTCACTGTGCCCTCCAAATGGAGAGTGAAGGATGGCGATCAGGACGTTTATCTCGCGCTTCCGAATCCAACCAAGGGCTGTATTACGGTGTATCCGCCGGAGCGTGCAGCGAAGTTTCTGGAGCGCATGAGCGAGATTGATCTTGCCGATGAGGAGCAGCAGGAGGCCTTGATGGAACTGTCCTCCATGGCGCAGTCTTTTTCTTATGACGCCCAAGGGCGCATCAGTCTTGATGATCACCTGCTGGAGTTTGCCGGTATTGAAGGCAAGGAAGTGGTGTTGCTTGGGAATTTTGGGACCTTCTCCATCTGGAGTCAGGAAAAGTATGACAGCAGTGTTTCCAAGAGCGTGAAGGAACGCACGGCTAAGTTGAATTCATCGCTGTCGAAGCTGGGAAAAATCTAGGGCCATGGTAACGATGATGGAACAGGGATCTCTGCGCGATGCGCGCCCAGCGGGACACATTCCCGTGATGCTCGAGCAAGTTTTGCAGGCAGCCCGTGCGGTATCTCCTGGAAAAATCCTGGATTGCTGCTTTGGGGGAGGAGGCCACAGTCGTGCGTTTCTTGAGCAAACAGACGCGAGCGTAGTTGCGGTGGATCGCGATCCGGCTGCGATGGAGCGCGCGCAGGTTTTGGAGCGGGAGTTTGGTTCCCGCTTTCGCCTCTGTTCCATGAATTATTCCGAAATCGATTCCATTGGTGAGGCGGAGTTTGATGTGGTTTTTTACGATCTCGGCATTTCGTCATTTCACGTGGACGAGGCTGGGCGTGGATTTTCGTTTATGAAAGATGCACCGCTCGATATGCGCATGGATACGCGTCAGGGCATGAGTGCCGCAGAATTTCTCGAAAAGGCTCCTAAAGATGAATTAGTAAAGGCAGTTCGAGAGTATGGAGAAGAAGATAACTGGAAAAACATCGTTAAAGCGTTGGATGACGCCAGGGGGACGGGAACTCTTTCTCGCACCGTCTCTCTGGCTCGTCTGATCGAGTCAGTGACTCCCGCTTACCTTCGTCGTCGGAACAAGGGTATTCATCCCGCCACGCGCACCTTCCAGGGGATTCGCATGGCGGTAAATGAAGAACTGCACCATCTGGAATCCTCCCTGCCCAAAGCTTTTGAGCTGCTGCGCGAAGGAGGTCGTCTGATCGTGATTTCCTTTCACTCGTTGGAAGATCGCATCGTGAAACGCCAATTCCGTCAGTGGGCGGGGTTTGCGGTGGATCGCAATGATTCCACCCCGCGTCAGGATCGCACCATCGTTGCCCGGCTCATCACCCGCAAACCCCTGCGTCCCAGTGAAGCAGAGGTTGCGCGCAACCCACGGAGTCGCTCTGCGTTGATGCGAGTTCTCGAAAAAGGAACGGCTCAAGAGAAAGGGAAGGTGTGAAGGCAAGCGCATGGAAAGCAGTCATTTTTGTTGGCTCGATTGTGAGCATTTCGCTTTTTGCATCGGCATTTCAGCTGGTGCTCGTTCGCAGTGAAATCAGTGAGGACGCCAAGCGTATCGCTGAGCTGGAGTATTTGATTCTGAAGGCGCAGGACGAGCTGCGTGCGTTGGAAATTACGGCAGAGGATGCGGTTCAGCCGGATGTGCTGCAATCGCGCATTGGTCCGATGCTGCGTCTTCCCAGCGAAGGCCAGGTTATTCGGGTGCGCGGCAGTGATCTCAAATCCGTTACGGGATCGCAGAACCTTGCATCGAGCAATGCGATGACTGGAAAGGAGGGGGCATGATGGCACCGGCATTTATCAGTAACGGTCGATTTGCAGTGTTTGCGTTGGCGGTGATGTCGATCTTCGGAGTCGTTTCGGCACGACTATTTCAGTTGCACGTGCTCGACCAGGACCAGGCTCGCCGTGTCGTTGCGGAAAATCGTTATCGCTTTCAGGAGATTGAGCCCCGCCGAGGTCTCATTCTGGACAGCAGCGGGACAGTGCTGGCTTCGTCCAAGGCAACCTGGGACATCGGTGTGGATCCACAGGCTGTGGATGTGCGGGACCGTGAAAAGCTGGCACTGCTGGCCATGGTGCTGAATCAATCTGAAGCTGCACTCGAAGCAAAATTTGGTTGGAAAGATCCGGCCACGGCAAGCCGCAGCAACACCCGTTGGGTCAAATTGGCCGGGGAAGTGGATGAGTCCGTGTTCAAGGCTGTCAGCAAGCTCGATATCCGGGGGGTGTATGGAAACCGCTTTTACTCCCGCTACTATCCGTCGGGCAGCGATGCAGCTCATGTGGTTGGGTTTGTCAACAAGGCCCGCACGCCGGTCATGGGCATTGAGCGAACGCTGGATTATTATTTGAAAGGCAGCCCTGGTTGGCGCGTGCGCGAGATCAACGGTACCCGTGCGGAGATTCGGCAGTTTCGGGTGCGCGATGTGGAACCCCAGCACGGTTACAATGTGCAGCTGACTCTTGATGCGGACATCCAGCGCGTTGTGGAGACGGAGCTGGACCGCGTATTTGCTGAGCTGAAGCCAGAAAGTGCTACCGTGATCGTGAGTGAGAGTCGCACGGGTGCGATTCTGGCGATGGGCAGTCGTCCGACCTTTGATCCCAATGCATTTTGGAAGTATGACCTCGATGTCGACTTGCGAAACCGTGCGATCAGTGACGTCTATGAACCCGGTTCGACCTTCAAGATCATCACGGCAGCCGGATTTCTAAACGAAGGACTGGGCGACCGGGAAACCATTTTTGATTGTGGCATCTCGAGTGTCACTTACCGGGATCGCAGGGTGGTGCTGCCATCTGACACCCGTCCACGCGGAAAGATCCCGTTTCATGAAGTGATCAAAAAATCCAGCAATCGTGGTTCTGCATTGGCGGGACTCAAGTTGGGGGATTCCCGATTTTACGAGTACTGCCAGTCCTTTGGCATCGGTCAACCCACAGGTATTGAACTCAATGGCGAAGAGCGCGGAATCTTTCATTCCCTGTCGGACTGGGATCACTACACCCTGTCACGTCTCTCAATCGGCTACGGTGTGGGTGTCACGCCTTTGCAAATGCACATGGCGATGAGCGTGGTTGCGAATGAAGGCAAGTGGGTTGCTCCGCACGTTGTGGCTCAGGCTTTGGACGGTGAGATGCGTCCGGTCATGCGTTTTCAACAGCCAGAACCTCGCCAGGTAATTCGTCCGGAAGCTGCAAACGAGATCCGCAATTGTCTGGTCGAGGCGGTGAGTCTGGGCGGCACTGGAAACCGAGCCACCCTGCGCAATATTCAGGTTGCTGGGAAAACAGGGACCAGTCGCAAGTTGTTGAGCGAAGGATACAGTGAAGAACGACACGTGGGATCGTTTACCGGATTCTTTCCCGCAGAGCGCCCGGAGTACCTGATCACAGTCGTGGTCAATGATGCGCGCAATACTCCGTCAACTTATGGAGGAGTGGTCGCCGCCCCGACATTCCGTGCGATTGCCTCCTACATCGTATCTTCCCGAGGAATTCAACCTGAACCCGAAACCCGTGACCTCATGGTCTGGAATCATTGAATGCTGCCATGTTTGACCTGAGAGATCATCAGATGAGCTTGTTCCTGAACGCCGCCCGGAAGGGTGTCGTGATGCAGGATGCGCGTTTTGGTACTTCGGCGTATTTTAAGGATGCACCGTGCCGCATGAAACTATCGGATGTGGTTCGCCTGATTCAGGGCAACCGCCTGGGTTCGAGTCGCAACCGCGACGTAACTGCACTCGTGTGGGACAGCCGCCAAGTGGTGAAAGGCAGTGTGTTTTTTGCGATCCGGGGCAGTAAAACGGACGGGAATGATTTCATCCCCGAAGCGATTCAGCGCGGTGCCATTGCCGTGGTTTCGGATCAACCGCACCGCTCCCGCCCGGACGTGCACTACATTCAGACCCGCAATCCACGAATTGCACTGGCGAAATGCGCCCGTCATTTTTACGGATCGGCTGACGCGAAGCTTCACTTGGTGGGTGTCACCGGTACGAACGGAAAAACAACGGTAACCCGTCTGATCAAACACTTGCTCGACGAGGATGCGGATCGCTGTGGGCTGATCGGAACGATTGACTACATCGTTGGGCAGCGCGTGTTGCCGTCGCACAAAACCACACCGGAAGTGGATGAAACCTGTGCCTTGCTCGCCGAAATGGTGGAAGCTGGATGTGCATCGGCAGTCATGGAAGTCAGCTCGCATGGCATTGATCAGAATCGCACCTGGGGACTGCAGTTCGACACGCTCGCATTTTTGAATCTGTCGCAGGATCATCTCGATTATCACGGCGACATGGAGCAATATTTTGCATCCAAGGCTCGTTTGTTTGAGGGATCGGTCAATCCACTTCCCCGTCAGGCTGTGATCAACGTGGATGACGCAGCAGGCAGGCGTCTGCGGGAGCAACTGCCAGAGTCCGTGCGCTGCATTTCCTTCGCGACGGAGCAGGTGGAAGCAGATTTTCGCGCGACCCGCATCCACGCCGTCGCCAACGGAACCCGCTTTCTGCTCCACTCTCCTGAGGGACAGTTCGATCTGAAAATCCCGCTGGTTGGGCACTTTAATGTGAGTAATGCACTGGCGGCCATCGCTTGTGCATATGCTTCGGGTCTGGCACTGAACACCATCCTGCAACGTCTTTCGAAGGTTCCCTCTGTGCCGGGGCGCATGGAAGTGATCGCCGAAGAAGGGACTTCGTTTCTCACCGTCGTGGACTACGCTCACACGCACGACGCTCTTGAAAAACTGCTGTTGACCGTTCGTGCGCTGACTCCCGGTCGCCTGCACGTGGTGTTTGGCTGTGGTGGCGATCGTGATCGTGCAAAACGACCGCTCATGATGCAAACAGTCTGCCGCCTGGCGGATGAGATTGTTGCAACTGCAGACAATCCGCGCACCGAAGCACAGCAGCAGATTTTTGATGACATGCGGACCGGGCAGGATGCAGGCGCATCTGTTCGCTACATCCTTGACCGCGAGGCTGCGATTCATGCCGCCATCGCCGCAGCCGAGCCGGGCGATGCTGTCGTGATCGCTGGCAAAGGCCATGAAACTTTCCAGATCGTGGAAAACTCGATGATTCCCTTCGATGATCGCCTGGTGGCCCGGGCGGCACTGAAGGAACTATGCAATCAAACCTCACACCTGCTTGGAGATCATTAGTATGGTTCACTTTCCCAAACACAAACTCGCAAAATGGACGCGTGGCGAATGGGTGAATCCACGTCAACACGCTGAAATTGCCGGATTTTCGATTGATTCCCGCAACATCGACCGCAAACAGATGTTCATCGCCTTGCGCTCGCAGTCGCGCGATGGCCATGCCTTTGTTCCCGATGCGGAGCGACGTGGTGCTTCTGCCGCCCTGACTGAAGAGGTGGTTAGCAACTCCCGCATTCCGCAGCTGAAGGTGAAGAAGGGTGTCAATGCGCTGCAGTCGATTGCGCATCATCACCGCAATGCCTTCAGCGGACCCGTGGTTGGCGTTACCGGAAGCTGCGGCAAGACATCCACGAAGGACCTGCTCAGCCATCTGCTCGGCGAAAACCGTGTGCTGAAAACTGCCGGCAACCTAAATAACTATCTTGGCGTTCCGCTCACACTGCTACGCCTGGATGATCAGCGTCATGACTTTGGTGTTATCGAAGCGGGCATCAATCGGAAAGACGAGATGGCCGATCTTGCGCGCATTATTGATGCAGACTACGGCATCGTGACCATGATTGGGCACGCTCACCTGGAACTGCTCGAAACCCTGGAAAATGTAGCTCGGGAAAAGGCGAGTCTGCTGCGGGTTGGCAAGGCAAAGCAGGGTCTGGTTTACCCGGCATCCTGTCTACGCTATCGTGCATTTCGCGACCTTTCCGAAGCACCCAATCTTGTGCTCACGCCGCTGGGACAGCAGCTTCCGGAACTGGACTGGATTCGCCCCGTTTCATACTGGTGTCTGCTCGACGACTGCAACCGCTGGAATCTCTACCTCTGCGGAAAAGACGGAATACAGCGACGCTTCATCATCCCGAGCATGAGCCCGGGCATGCGGCAGAACCTCGCGTTGGCGATTGTGACTGCCAGCGAATTGGGAGTCGCCGATCAGATCTTGCAGGAGCGTTTGCTGCGTTGGTATCCGTCTGACAATCGCGGACAGGTTTTGCGCTGTGGAAACACCTGGATCTACTCAGACTGCTACAATGCGAATCCCGACAGCATGCGGGACAGTCTTCTGGCATTTGAAAGCACCTTTGAGCACGGACTGCCGCGCCTCTTTGTGCTCGGCACCATGTATGAGCTGGGTGATGACGCTGCTAGCTTTCATCGCCAAGTCACTCAACGTCTCAAGGTCCGTGATCAAGACCAGTTCATTCTCGTTGGTGATCAGGCGGCTGCTTATGAAGAAGGACTCCAGGTGCACGGGCTGACGCCCGAACAGGTGCGTTGCGTCGCATCGGTAAGCGAAATTCCACAAGCGGTAAGCAGCTTTGAGGGAGTGGTCTTTTTGAAAGGAAGTCGGCTGAACCGCCTTGAAAACCTCATCCCGGCGGAAGCTGAAAAAATTGTGCTTGAAACTGGAAAACTATGTTAAATCCCATTGCAGAGATTTTTGCCACTAAGGCGCAGTTGATGGAGCTGGCGTGGGGCACACGCCTGGGCTTGGCCGGACTGACCTCACTCGTGCTGGTGTTTGTGCTGTTTCGCCCCTTTTACAGCATGATGACGCGCAAGCAGGTGCGCGAAGGAGGTCGCGACGCCAGTGAAGTTGGCAAACTGGCAGAGCTGCACGCGGCAAAGCGCAACACGGTGACGATGGGAGGATTGCTCATGCTCGCTGCCATCGTACCCACGACCCTGTTGTGGGCAGAATGGAACATCTACACCCTGTGTGCCCTTGGTGTGATGCTCGCATTTGGTGTGCTGGGATTTATCGACGATTTTTTGAAGATTAGTATGCGAAACAAGCGCGGTTTGGATGGAAAATTCAAATTGCTGGGGCAACTGGTGATCTCGGTCATCGCTTTGTGGGTCCTTCTAGAAGACCGGCAGAGTGCGAATCATATCCGCGAACTTTGGATTCCTATGACCGAGGTCGCCTTTATGCCTGTCATGCCTGTGTGGATGACATTGGGACTCTTGTTTCTGGTACTCGTGGCCACGAGTAACACCGTGAATCTGACAGACGGTGCTGACGGACTTGCCATTGGCTGCTCCATCAGCACATTGCTCGCCTTCGCAGTTGTTGCCTACCTTGCGGGGTCTCCGACACTGGCGGATGGATTCAACCTCAATGCCATTCCGGATGCTGCGGAACTGAGCATACTCTGTGTGGGAATGGTGGGCGCCGGATTTGCTTTTCTCTGGTTCAACGGGCACCCTGCAAAAGTCTTCATGGGGGATACAGGTTCCCTGAGTCTTGGAGGCACGATCGGCATCGTCGCATTCATGCTCAACCAGCCCTTCATCCTGTTGGTGATTGGCGGAATTTTTGTGATCGAAGGCTTGAGCGTGATTTTGCAGGTGGCGTCGTTCCAGCTGACCGGACGTCGGCTGTTCCACATCTCTCCGATTCACCACCATTTTGAAGTTGCGGGATGGCCCGAAACCCAGGTGGTGACACGCTTCTGGATCCTTTCGGTTGTCTTTGCACTGGTCGGCGTGTGGCTGGTGACCCTCTAAACATTTGATACGGATGAATGCACTTTGTGATCAACTCTTGAGTCAACCTGTTGGAATCTTCGGTGGTGGAGTTTCCGGACAGGCCGTGCGCAAATTCATCGGTATTCTTGGCGGAACCGCTACGCTCTTTGATGAAACCCACGGGCGCGGAGATCAGACCCAATTTTTGGAGTTGGATGCGAAACAACACCCACTCATCATCAACAGTCCGGGCTTTCCCCCGCACCATCCCTGGTTCGCCCAGGCGCGCAGTGCGGGATGCGAAGTCATCGGTGAAATTGAGTTTGCCGCACAGTTTTGGAACGGCCCCATCTTTTTTGTAACAGGGACCAATGGGAAATCCACGATCACGCAATTGCTGACAGCAGTGCTCATCGAAGCAGGTTACGACGCCTTTTCCTTTGGCAATATTGGAATCCCGTTTTCCGAGCACTACCGCTTTCACCCGCGTGAAAATGCAATTGCGGTGGTTGAAATCAGCTCCTTCCAGGCGTGGAACCTGCGTTCGGTCAAGGTGGATGGAATTTTGTGGACCAACTTTGCCGAAGACCACCTCGATTGGCACTGCTCCATGGAACAGTATTTCCGGGCAAAATGGAATGCACTGCGCAGTGTGGAGCAGGGTCCTGTGGTGCTGGGCAAAGATGTGCTCGATCACGCTAAATCATGGAATTTGGACCTGCCTTCGGTCGCCGAAATTGTGAATGCCGATCATTTTGAAACAAATCCATCGCAACCGATCAGTGCAATCAACCAGCTCAATGTTTGTTTTGTGAAGGCCTTTGTCAGAGGGCTGGGAATCGATACGGCACTTGTCGACAGGGTGGTGCAGACTTTTGCATTTCTACCTCATCGCCTGGAGTGCATTGGAGAAACGGAAGGCATCCACTTCTGGAACGATTCCAAGGCGACGAATTTCCATGCCGTTGAGGCCGCGCTCGAAAGTTTCTATCAACCCATCGTCTGGTTGGGAGGAGGTCTTGACAAGGGGGGTGATGTGGAAGCCTTCGCACAGCGCATCGCATCCAAGCTGCGTATCGCCATCACATTCGGGCAAATTGGTCCACGTCTCGCGGATGCCCTGCTTGAAGCGGGTGTGCTCACCTTTGCTGTCAAAACCATGCGGGATGCCGTTCAGGTGCTTCGCTCGGAATGTCACCCCGGAGATGAGGTCGTGCTCTCTCCCGGCTTTGCAAGTTTTGATCAGTTCACCGGTTACGCGGATCGCGGACGCCGCTTTCGGCAACTTGTGACCGAAACGTTTTTCAACCCAAGCCTTCAACCCATCGAATTAAACCACCCAACACACCAATCATGAAAGAAAACAAAATCATCAAAGTCTTCAGTCTGGTCGTTGTCGTGCACATGGCACTGGTTGCCATGCTTGTGCTGCAGCCAGGATGCAATACTGTTTCGGGCAGTGGAAAAACTGCCAAGGCAACTCCGGTCGGCAATCCGTATGATTCCGGCTTGTGGGATAGTGGTCCGGTTCAGGAATCGCGTTCCACTGCGGTTGCATCGCGCCAGCCAGCCTCCAGTCGTGTGCTTGCATCGAGCGCGGCAAAGCAAACCCGTTCGCCGGTTCGTGAGGAAATTGTGGATCTGAGCGGCGTTCCGGAGTTTGAAACTGCGTCCGTTTATTCGGAGCACAACCAGCACTACAGCTACACCGTGAAAGCAGGGGACAGTGTTTGGAAGATTGCGAATTCGAATGGTGTTTCGATGCGCAAGCTGATGGAAATGAATAATTTGAAAGAAAACTCCCGCATCCATCCAGGGCAGACGCTCATGATTCCGGGCGTTCCGGAAGCATCGGTTGCACTCGCACAACTGGAAGTGCCGAGCGTGAAGCAACCTGCAAAGACGACTCCGTCACCTGCAGTTGCCTCCAACGAAACTCGTGTGGACGTTGCAAACACGCGGATTCCGGAACTGAAAGCCCCTGCGAAATCCGAACCTGTGCGCGAAACTGTGCTGGCATCCGTGAGTGCAAAACCCTCGAGCGCAGACATTCCGATGGAGGACAGTGAAGGAATTTATGAAGTGCAGCCAGGCGACTCCCTCTACCTCATTGCCATGCACAACAACACGTCCGTTGAAAAAATCCGTGAACTCAATGGCATGGAGAAAAACTTGATCAAACCAGGACAGAAGTTGCGAATCCCAGGCAAGTATCAGGGAGCACCCGTAGTCGCATCTGCTCCGGAAACAGTAAGTTCCTTTGAAGTCGCCTTCAACGATGTGCCAGTTGAGCGTGGCAGCTCGGATCACATGACTCATGAGGTGGCTCCGGGAGAATACCCGGGACTCATCGCTCGGAAATACAACATGAGCCTGACCGATCTGCTGGAGCTCAACAACATCCAGAACCCGCGCATGCTGCGGGTGGGAACGAAGCTCAAGGTGATCAATCCCGAAGCCATGATGCAGCGCACGGAAGTTGCCGCAGAAGCAACTCAGGGACGTGAAAGTTCTGTCGCCTCAACTTCCGAAAAGACTACCTCAGAGGATGCGGAAGCATCGTCAGTCTCCACCATCAATTTTGATGACTTTCCCGTCATTCGGGTGGGGTCCTGAGTGAAGGAACGTGCGCATTCCGTCCGTCAGGGCAGATCCTTGGATCTGTCAGACGGCTACCGGAGTGTCTGTGTGCTTGGATCTGAATGGAAAGTCGAACTTTAAGGTATATTCCGGCCGTTGCCTGTGTATCGAGCGCTATCCTATTGGCCGGGTTTGGGTTGGTGTGTCTGTATAGCGCTTTGCGGGGATCCCTTGTGGTCCCCGTAGACATTTTAAATAAACAAATCCTGCTTCTGGGACTGTCGCTCGTTGTGGCGGCAGTCATCAGTTTGCAGGGGGAACGAAATTTGCGAGTCGGCGCCTATGGTGCCATGATTCTGGGAATGCTCGCATTGCTACTGGTGCTCATCCCCGGAATTGGGGTGACTGTCAATGGATCGCGCCGCTGGTTGAATCTAGGAATATCAAATGTTCAGGCCTCTGAGCTGGCGAAGGTGTGTTTTGTATTGGGGATGGCCCATTACCTCAGCACGCATCAACGCGTGAAATCCCACTGGTTTTGGGGATTTCTGCTGCCGATGGCATTGATCGGCAGTTTTGTAGTGGCGATTCTTCGGGAGCCAGACTACGGGACCGCTGCGCTTTTTGCCGCCGTTGGGGTTACCCTGCTGTTCCTCTGGGGAGCACGTCTGGATCTATTGCTGACCAGTGTGCTTGGGGGAATCACCGTGTTTGGATTTCTCATCTATCAGGATCCGGTTCGCTGGCGCCGCATCACCTCATTTCTGGACGTTGAGGGCAACAAGCAGGATGGAGCCTATCAGCTCTATCAGGGCATGCTCGCATTTGGTTCAGGTGGGATCACTGGTGTTGGGATCGGCAATGGACGACAACAACTTGCCTATTTGCCAGAGGCCCACACTGACTTCATCATGGCCGTGATTGGAGAGGAGTTGGGATTGCTCGCGACCCTTTCGATTGTCATGCTGTTTGCAGTCCTGTTTGCCGCATTGCTGCGCATCGCACAGCGCACGGCAGACATGTTTTGGTTTCTGATGGTTGTGGGCTGTGGAAGTTTTATCATTTATCAGTGCCTCTTCAATGTTGGCGTTGTCACGGGACTGCTGCCGACCAAAGGCATTTCCCTTCCCTTTATCAGCTACGGCGGGGCAAACCTACTGGGGTCGTTTATGATGTTGGGGCTGATTGTAGCGGCATGGCGTCACGGAGAACGCCAGAAACTGCCGAGCATCCGTGAGCTATGAAAAGACTACTGTTCGCATCGGGCGGATCGGGTGGACATTTGGCCCCTGCGATCGCGCTGGCGCAGCGCTGCGGACAGGAAACTGGTGTGGAAAGCTGGATCGGCACCACACGAAAGCAGGTGGACTTGCGCATGCAGCGCTCCTACCCAACTCTACGCTTCGTGTGCTTCGATGCCAAGCCGCTGACGGGAAATCCGCTGCAGCGAATACGCGCAGCGATGGTGACGCTTTGGGGAACTTTCAGAGCATTTCACTTCCTTTACCATCAACGCTGTGAAGCGGTCATTGCGACCGGAGGCTTTGGGTGTGTGCCAGTGCTGATTGCGGCACTGTGCACGGGGAGACCCTATTTTCTGCACGAATCCAATGCCGTGCCGGGAAAAGTAACGCGACTCTTCCACTGCTTCTCGAAGCGCACCTTTGTGACACAGCTGATGGCGGAAAGAGGACAGGTGGCGCGTGGGAGCACCCGCATTACCGGGTTTCCTATTCGACAGGATCTCAGGTTTTTGAACAAAAGCGATGCCAAGCATCAGTGGGGGTTTGACGCCGACCAGCCACTGGTGGGCATCCTGGGAGGGAGCCAAGGTGCCCGCGCGCTGACCCAAGCTGCACAGGAGTGGGTGAAACAGGGCTTGCCCGATGGCATTCAGCTGATCTGCATCGTGGGTCCGCAAGCTGAAACACAGGAATACAATTGTGGCGATGCAGGGAACCAGCGGGTGCAGTGGGTTCCCTTTGTGGAAGACATGGGTTGTTTTTTGAGCGCGGTAGACCTGCTGATCGCGCGATCAGGAGCGGGAAGCATTGCGGAAATTGCGCAGGCCGGGTGTGCGACTTTGCTTGTGCCGCTGCCCGGAGCTGCGGACGATCATCAGCGTGCGAATGCCAGAGCGTTTGCAGACGGCGGATGCGCAAAAATCCTGGAACAGCATGCACTCTCCAACCTGCCTCAAAGGGTACTTGCGTTGCTGAACGATAACGAAAGCCTTGAAGGGATGCAGAAAGCCATGCAGGAGTGGAGTGCCAGGGATCGCATTGATGCGATGTTGATGGAATGGAAGTGGAACGCAGAGAGGGAAATTTGATGCCGGAATCCAGAGCAATTTTGCTGATCGGATGCTGCGGGATGGGTGTGGGTCCGCTTGGGATTTTCCTGGCAGGCATGGGACACCGGGTCTACGGCTACGACGACTATCCGATCAGCTCGGTGATGGACCGACTCGAGGCTGCAGGGATCCGCAAACTGGATCACCTGCATGGCACGACTGTGTTTGATGAGGTGATCTTGACGCGCGCCGTGCAGTATGCACCGGAACGACTGGAACAACTGCGGAAGCGTTTTTCCGGTGCGAAGATTTACTTTCGCGGAGATTACCTGGCGGATCTGGCCAAATCCATCCACACTGTGGTGGTTGCAGGAACCCATGGGAAAACATCAACCACGGCACACCTGATCGCATTGCTGCAGCATTCCCATTTTCCCTGCAGCTACATCCTGGGGGGATTTTTTGCCAACGATGTATTGCCCGCAGCCCGTTTTCGTGAGGATGCGAAGTGTCTGGTGGTGGAGCTGGATGAGAGCGATGGCACCATGGATGCCGTCGATCCCTGGGCAACAGTGCTGACCAATGTCGAGCTGGATCACGTGGATCATTACGCTTCGGAATCGATGCTCAAGCAAGCGTTCCTTTCCCTGCTGGCACGCACACGTAAGGCCAGTTTTGTCTCACACCGGGCATGCCAGACTCTCGATTTGCAGGATGGCTCCCTTTCCAGCCAGCTGCAGGTGCAGCCCGCGCTGGAAGAGGCTCCGTTGTTTTCAGAAAATGTGCAACTTGCCGAAGCGGTAGCGCGGTGGTTGGGAATGCCGGAAGCGGGAAACCGTCGCAGCCTGGGCTGTGCTGTTGAACGCCGACAGGAGATGAAGCAACTCGGCGATGGCACTTGGATCGTTACCGACTATGCGCACCATCCTGGTGAATTGGAAGCCTTGCGCCAGTGGTGTGAAACCCGTTTCCCGCAGGCCCGCTTCCACTGGGTTTTTCAACCGCATCGCTATTCTCGTACAGCCGCGTTGAAATCCGCATTTGTGGACACGCTTTTACCGCTTGATCCCATCGTGCTTCCCGCATACGCGGCGTTCGAGTCGCGCATTCCGGGTGGAAGTGCGAGCGACCTGCATGCTGCGCTATTGGCAAAGGGTGCCCGTTCGTCGCATCCGAGAACTCCGGAGCAATGCCTGCAGGAGCTGTGTCAGCGCCGCAAGAAAACTGCCCGGATGCCAGGGCAGCCCGAAGTCATGCTCTTCGTCGGGGCGGGTGACATTCCCCTTTGGCGTGATTGGTATGTGAAGGGAGTGGAGTTTCCGAACCTCAGCGTTGACCAGAGATGGCTGAAGTTTTTTGAGAAACGACCTGGCATGCAAGGGAGCCGTGCTACACTTGCAGAACCCCTGCGTCGCAAAACGACGCTCAACGTCGGCGGGGCCGCGCGATGCTACATGGAGCCGGCATCTGTCGAGAGCCTGCAACTGGCGGTGAAGCTGGCTACGCTGCAGGGGTTGCCCGTGCGCATCTTGGGCAAAGGTTCCAATCTCTTGATTCCGGATGAAGGCATTGATGCGCTGGTGCTGCGCTTGAGCCAGCCCTGCTGGTGTGATTGGGAGCAACTGAGCGAGGGGCAATTTCGAGTGGGTGCGGGCTTGGCCTGCAAACGCATGAGTCGCCTTGCACTCGAAGCGGGCATTGATGGGTTTAACTTTCTCGACGGCATTCCGGGCAGCCTGGGCGGGGCACTTTGGATGAATGCGGGTGCGATGGGACGAGAAATGGCCGACGTTGTGGTGGAAGTGGAGTGCATGGATCTGCATGGACGACGCTTGCGAATCTGCCGGTCTGAACTCGACTTCTCGTATCGGAGCTGCGCAAACGTGAAAGACCTGATCGTGATGCACCTGATCGTGCAGGGGACGAGGGCAGATGCGACGGTGCTGGAGAACGATCTCAAACGCTTGCGCCAACAGCGCCAGCGCAGCCAGCCGAGCGAACCCAGTGCAGGCTGCATGTTTAAGAATCCATCGGGCGACTCTGCAGGACGCCTGATTGATGCCGCCGGACTCAAAGGCTTTCGCATTGGCGGTGCAAGCATTTCCCGGAAACATGCCAACTTCCTGATCACGGACCGTGCGATGCATGCGAACGACGTGCAGGCGCTGATCGATCACGCAAAAAATGAGGTCATCCGGCAATTTGGAGTCGAGCTTGAGCAGGAAATCCAGTGTTTTAATAGGATTACCAGCTCAAACCCTGTCCGTGAAAACGGAAAACTGACCCCGACCCTGCCATGAACTTCCCCACATCAGACTCACCCCGCATCGCTGTATTGTATGGCGGTGTCGGATCGGAACGCTCTGTTTCACTCATCTCCGGGAAGGCGGTGCTGGATGCGATGGGTGAAGGGTTTCCCTATGAAGTTGTAGGCATGGAGGTGTTGCATGCTGCGCTGCCCGATGGATTGGATCCCCGGCGTGATGTGGTGTTGCTTGTGCTTCACGGAGAATTTGGTGAGGATGGGCAGGTGCAGCAGCTGCTTGAAGCAGCAGGTGTGCACTATGCCGGTTGCAATGCGCGCAGCAGTGCGCTGTGCATGGACAAGGCCGCCACCAAGCAGTGTTTGCAGGATGCTGGAGTTCCGGTTGTTGATGGTTGTGTGCTGCACTCCGGAACCTCATACACTGCGGATGTGGATCAATGGATCGCACAGTATGGCACAGAACTGATTGTTAAACCCCTTGCCATGGGTAGCAGTGTGGGCTTGTGCGAAATCAGCGGAGTCGAAGCACTTCGCAACTGGTTGGAACAGCCGGAATGCAGTCAGCATTCCTGGGTGCTCGAGCGACGGATTCGGGGCAGGGAGTTTTCGGTTGCGGTGCTCAACGGTCATGCGATGGGAATTGTGGAGATTGCTGTCCCGGAAGGAAGGATCTATGATTTTGAGCAGAAATACCATCGTGCGGATACTCAGTATGTTTGCCCGGCCGATTTGAATGGTGCCCACACCCATCAGCTGAGACGCCTGGCGGAGCAGGCATTTGGGGCTTGCGGTTGCCGCGACTATGCGAGGGTAGATTTTTTGTATGAAACCCAGACAGACCAGTTTTATGCGCTGGAAATGAATACACTGCCAGGCATGACGCCGAGCAGTTTGATGCCGAAAAGTGCCAGCGCATTGGGATATTCCTTCAACGTGCTATTGCGTCAGATGATTGCTCCGGCAGTGGTACGCTTTCGGGAGCAGAAACCTGTGGGCCATGTTACGGAAAAACCGGAAATCCGCACCTGAGCGAACAAACCGCTGGAGCAAGGATTCGCAGCAACTCAAACCTGTCGTGCTTTCTGCGGATGGGCGAAAGCGGTTTTGGCTGACTCTGCTGCGACGCAGTTCGGTGGTGTGGGTCGCTGTGCTTGTGGCTGCACTCCTGGCAGTGGGTTTGCAGATGTGGCAGTCGTGGCGCAAGATACCAGGATTGGGGGAGAAAGTGGATTGGCCGGTGTTGGTGATTTCGGGGAACTCGAGTTTGCCGGATTCCAAGATTCAAGCCATGGTGCAACCTCTGCTGACTCCAAGGTTGGCGGCTGTGAATGCCTTTCGCGTCAAGGCAGCACTGGAACGCAACGGACAGGTGAAGCGCGCCGAGGTTGAAAAGGACTTCCCGAACCAGCTCAACATTCACATCACCGAGCGACTTCCGATCCTGATGCTCGCGGCGATGGATGAGGAAAACCAGCTGAGTTTCTGGGCTATTGACGAGAGTGGGGTTGTGTTTCGCCCCTTTGATCTCGAGCGCATGAAGGCACTGGAGCTTCCGTTTGTGGAAGGGCTGGACCTCGTCCGCATTGAGGATGGAGTTACAATCGTACCCGGGATTTCCAGGGTTCACTACCTCCTGCAGTTGCTGGAGCGCGACGCCTATGAAGTCTACGAGGACATTCGCTCCGTTTCGATGCTGAACTACAATGAGGGGGAACCCGAACTGGGGGCGGTCATTGTGCTGAAGGGGCGCAAGCTGAGGCAAATTGTATTTGGTGTGGAGAATTTTGAATACCAGGTGGTCAAACTGCTCGGGGTGTTGTCTGTGGCCGGACGAGTTCGGCTGAGCGAAAAAAATGTGATTGATCTTTCCTATTCTGGTGATGCGATTGTGCGGTAGCCCATTGGATTTTGCCCCCTGCAAGCCGCGACTGGGCCTCACTGGCCCAACGCTTCCTTCTTGTGTTGGGACCGTTGCTTTGTTTGAAACTAGGTTCTCCTGAAAACTGAACGGAATGGCATCCCCGCAGATCATTGGCGCATTAGAAATCGGAACGTCCAAAGTGGCCGTCCTTGTGGCCGAGGTTCTGGATCCGTTTCGACTGAACATCATCGGACGTTCGGTAGTGGAAACGACGGGGGTGAAAAAGGGGCGCATCATTGACCTCAAGCGAACGAATGCCTGTGTGCACCATGCGATCACTTCTGCGGAAAAAAATGCGGGGGTGAATCTGAAATCGGTTTACATGGCACTGACAGGATCCCACATCATCGGGGAAAAACAGGTGGGCAAGGCGCAGGTTAGCCATATGGCAAAAATTGTGACCGAGTTTGACGTCAATCGCGCCCAACAGGAAGCCAAGCGGCGGGAACTGCCACCGGGACGGGTGTATGTGCAGTTCATGCGCAATCCGTTTGAGGTGGATGGCATGCGTGTGGACGAACCCTACTCGGTCAAGGGCAATGAGTTGACCGCAAACTACTGGGCGGTGCATGCGGACGAAGCTCTGTTGAAGCATCAAATTCAGATTGTGAACAGCTTCATGGTCAAGGTGGAGGAAATGTTTCTGGGCAGCCTGGCCTCGGGTCGTGTGGTCGCAGGTGATGATGAGAAAGAGAGTGGGGTGCTCGTGCTCGACATCGGAGCCGGAACCACGGACTACGCACTTTACTCGGATGGGTATGTACTTCGCACGGGGGTGATCGATGTGGGCGGGGATCACATTACCAATGACATCAGTCTCGCGATGCGCATCCCGTGGGAAAATGCAGAACAGCTCAAGATCGAACAGGGCAAAGCCATTGTGCGGGAGGACGAGGAGGATGAAATGGTCTGGATGCGCGGAGACCTGAGCATCGGGGATCGCAAGCTGTCGCGACGCACCTTGCACCGCATCATTCATGCTCGCACTGATGAGCTATTGCAGATTGTGAAACATGACATCAGCCCGGCGCTGGAGTCCTACAAAGTCAAACCATCGGTGGTTCTGACCGGAGGCAGCTCACGCTTGACCGGACTCGAGACGCTCGCCAGCCAGGTGTTCAAAATGCCGGTCCGCCTCGGTCGCAATCCGGATTGGGTGATCAGCGAGTTGCAGCGACCGGAACTCAGCGCGGTGATCGGATTGCTGCAGTTTGCATTTTCCGACGTGAGTGGTGACTTGCCTGAACAACCGCGCCAGCGCAGCTTTTTCAGCCGATTTTCGGGCTTGATGAAATAGGGTAGGGAACGGCATTCTGAGGACAGCATGGCAGTGACACTCACACCCGTCGAGGGATTCAAACTTGGCATCATCGGACTCGGAAACGAAGGGTGTCGCTTGGTTGCCGCCTTGAATCTGGACCCCAAATGGGAGGTTGCTGTTGCCCTGTGGGACAGCTGTGCAGCATCGTTGGAGCGCATCCAGGCTGACGATTCATTAAAGCGCAATATGGGTATTTCCATTGCCCATGGTCTTGGCTGTGTCGGGCAATATGAACTCGGTCGCAGCATCTATCTGGATGAGCAGGACACATGTCGATCCTGGTTGCAGGATAAGGATCTTGTGTTGGTTGCCGGTGCGCTCGGTGGCGGATTTTCCGGTGGATTTTTACCCGAGCTTGCTCGATTGGCCCAACAGGCAAACACGCCGATGCTTGCCTATGGATTGTTGCCCTTTTCGTTTGAAGGTCGTCGGCGGGTGGATGGTGCGCGGCAGGTGCTGGCGCAATTGCGTGAACTGTGCATGGCAGCGGTTGGGTTGGAAGGTGATGATTTTTTGGGGGAGATGCAGAGTGACGGACTTGCACACCCGGTGCTCGCCTGCATGTTTGTAGAGGCGAAAGTCGCGCTCGAATCCATGGCTGCAATGCTTTGCGAAGAGGGACTCTATGCGTTTGACCTGAGCACACTGCAATCCGCATTTGATCTCGATGTTGCCAAATCGATTCTGTTCAGCGCGCAATGCGAGGATGAAGTCGAGGGAGTGGACTCGGCACTGGAAACCTTGCTGGAGCGTCTGGAACAGAAGCTTCCGGGCAAGGAGATGAAGGTGGATCGATTGCTGGTACATGTGACGGGAGGGGATCGCCTCGCAGCCCGGGCAGTGAATCAGATCAATCGTGTGCTGACAGAGCGCTTTGAACAGGCGGGTAAGACGTTTTTTGGTGCTTGTGTGAGGGAAGGGATGGCGGGGCTTCGCATCGTGCTTTACCTCTCTGTTCACCTGGGCAAGCAGTTTGAATGGACCCAACTGGCCAGAACAGAGGAGACGGAGACTCAGGCAGTACACCGGCAGAGCCGGAAATCGAAATCCCGAAAATCCAAGAGCGGGTCAGTGGGGAGCCGTAGCAGTGACAACGCGGAACCTGTTCCGCAGGTCATGTTTGACTCGATTTTGAATGAGAGCAATCGCGGGTATTTTGACGATACTCCGGCAAACAGCTGGAACGGGATTGATCTGGATGTTCCAACCTACATTCGCCGGGGCATTCGTGTGAAGGTTTAGTACTCCGTGCGAAGCATGCGATTGGGTTGTTTCTGGTATTGAGGTTTTTACAAGACTTCCTTTATTATCAATTCATGCTCAGAATCCTGTTTGCAGTTATCACCATTGTAGTAGCGTCCTCTCCCTGGGTGTATTTGCTGTTGTTTGGAGGATTGGCCGGGGCCAACAGCGAACAGGAGCAGGAGATGGAACAGCTTCGGCAGGATCTGATTGTTTCACGCCAGGAAGCCCAGACCCATGATGCTGAGATCGCCGGTCTGGAGGAGGATCTCGTTTCCACCCGTTCGAAGTTGCAGTTCCTGGAAGAGGGCATCGCCAAGGCTGAAGCAGCACGTGATGCAGCCATCAAGGATCGTGAACTCCTGAACGAACAGCTTCGGGAACTTCGTGGCGAACTGGCCGATGTGGAGAATCGCCTGCTCGAGGAAACCAATCGTGCAAACACGCTCGAAACACTGAACGAAGACATCGCCGCGCGGCTGGACAGTTCGATTCAGGAGGTGCGGCGCCTGCAGACGATCATCCGCACGCTGAGCAACAACAGCTGACCCTGCCGCTTCAACGGCGAATGCGCAGGTCTTGGATTTTTTCCGTTACGGTCTCCATGTTGCGGGCAACCTCACTCACGTGAAAGCTGACCTCTTCGGTCGCAGCTACCTGGTGCGTCAGCGAGTTTCGAATCAAATGCGAGGAAGATTCGATGGACTTGATGCTTGTCTCGATCTGAACGAAGGAACCGCTGGTGCGTTCGGATATCTGGTGAATCCGGGTGACGTGGGTTTTGATCTGGTCAGTCGCATTGGACGTGCTTTTGGCCAGATCCTTGACCTCATTGGCGACGACTGAGAAGCGCGTGCCCTTGCCGCCTGCACGGGATGCTTCAATCATGGCATTGAGTGCGAGCAGGTGGGTTTGTTGGGCGATGTTCTCAATCATGTTAACGGTCGCCTGAATATCGCGCAATGCGTCACTCATGTCGTCGACGCGATCACTGAGTTCGGTGGCTTGCGTTGAGGTCTGTTGACTGCTTTCCACCGTGCTGTGGGCATGGCGTGTGATTTCCTGATTGGTCGCGCTGAGTTCTTCGCAGGCTGCGGCAATGGTATTGACTGCGGCGCTGTTTTCCTCCGCCAGTGCGGCAATTTCGCAGAAGCGCAGGAAACTCTCGCGCATGCGCGCTCCACCCTGATTGATGATGCTTGCGCTGGTCCCGAAGACTCCGGGCATGCCCTGAGGCAGCAGGGGGCGGTGAAATTTATCCTGCGAGCAGTGTTCAATGGCAGCACCTGATTCTCGTGTGAATGCATCGACCAAATCCAACGTTCCGTTGATGGCATCGGCCAGGGGTTTGAGGGGATGATCGCCATCCATGCCCATAATTCGGGCGTTGATGTCGCCTTTCAGCATGCGCTTGCAGACGCCTTCGATGTTTTGAAGAGAGGCCCGGTCGATGCAGATCATGTTGGAATCCCGAGCGGGAGTGGGAGCGGAAGCGGTTGATGTTTCAACACTTTTGCGTGGTTTTAAGAGGGATGCGATCATGACAGGCTGTGTTTGCGTGGGTGAAGCGTTGAGTCGAGAGTGGTTTTTGCAGAGAGATTGAAAACAAATTCATCGTAGCTCTGGCCGTTGCGCTCGAGCTCCTGTTGCAGGAGTCGGGTGGACGCTGCCATCGCGTCAACAGCCCGGGCATGTTGTTGTTCTTCGTGCAGCATCTGCTGGTAAAGGCGTGTGACCTTTGCGATGGCATCCCGGTAGGCAAAGCGTCGGTTGGAGTGGTAGCCATTGAGTTTGCCATCCATTCCGAAGCTTGGCGTGATGTGGGCAAACACCCAGTATTCGTCGCCGTGTTTGGCGCGGTTGAGCACATAGGCGAAAATTTCCCGACGGTTCTGAATGGTATCCCAAAGCAGCTTGAAGACCGCCCGCGGCATGGCGGGATGCCGCAGGATGTTGTGCGGCTGCCCGATCAATTCGGACTCGGTGTAGCTTGAAACGCGCTGAAAGACCGTGTTGGCGTAGGTGATCACGCCGCTTAACTCGGTTTTGGAGACGAGAATTTCTTCTTCTCCAAAGCTGATCTCACGGCCTGTGAGAGGAGAATGGTGTCGACTCATAGATGGGAATGATCAGGGAAATCCTGTATCTGGATTTTCGACCAAATCCCTTGTAAATGAAGTGTGAAAGGAAAAAAACGTTTCCCAAAGATGATGGTTTTGAGGAGTAGTCGAAGCTGCGCCTTTGCGTAGCAGTTATACGGGAATTACCCGCGAATCGACCAGCGGATCAACGTGGCAAAGCTGGGGGTTTTGCCTTTGAGCAGGATGGCGATGCGGAAGATTCGGCTTCCTACCCAGATGCACAGGAGTGTGAACAGGAAGAGTCCCGCCAGCCCGACGAGCGGTTGCCAGAACGGAACACCCCCGGGGACGGCTTGTCGCAGCATCATCACCAGTGGAGTGAAGGGGGGAATCAAGGAAAGTGTGGTGGCGAAGGTGCTGAGCGGTTCCTTGATCACGGGCATCATCACAAACATCGGGACCATGATCGGGAGCATGGCGGGCAGGGTGAGGTTTTGGCTCTCCTTCATGTCCGTGCAGGCTGAGCCGATCGCGGCCATGATGGATCCCATCATGAGAATCGCAAGCACCAGATAGATGAGAAACCACAGCAGCAGGTGCAGGGGGACAAATCCCATCAGCCCCATGTTGGCAAGCATGATCAGGGCGCCGGAAATGTAGAACGCAGATGCCGTGAAGGAGATTCCCACTCCGCCCAGTACCTTGCCAAACATAAACTCAAAGGGAGTGATGGAGCTGAGCAGGGTTTCCGCAATGTGCTGATTCTTTTCTTCCATCACCGAGTTGAGCAGCGGCATGGAACCCATCATGATCAGCATGAACAGAAAAATCATCATGGCGGCTGGAGTGGCAAATGTGGCGAGTTCGTTGGCCTTGCGCGCATCCTGGATGGCACCGCTTTCATCGGCTTGCACGAGTTCCATTCCCTGCACGGCGTGCCACTTGAACAGCGATTCCGCGAGCGCGGGGTCGATGCCCAGTCGTGTCAGGTGCAGGTGTCGGATGCGCTCGTTGAGCGCACCGCGCAGCCAGCTGCGCATGTCGTCGAGCGCGGGATTTTTGGAATAAAAGGCAGCACCTGCTCTGAGGTCGTCGGTGGATTCGGCAGCGGGTTCTGTGTCGAGGATTTCGGGTCCAATTTCGAGAAAACCGTAGATTTCCCCCGCACGAACTGCATCGGAGAGCTGCAGGCGCAGTTCGTCCGGTGCAGTGAGTCCGGGTTCCACAAGACTCAGCAGGTAGGCTGGACGGATCTTTTTGTCGTTGCGGTCAAACACATCGTTCTGGTTGCGCTCCTGAGCGGTTGCGATGAGGCTATCTCCAATCTGGTTCGTATAGTCCACCACGCGCACTTCGCGGTCGGTGGTATCCACTTTGTCGTGCAGTAGACCCATGGCGATGATGCTGCCGCCCATAAAGAGAGGTGCGACGATCAGGCCGATGATGAAGGCTTTGGAGCGAACAGTGGCAATGTATTCGCGTTTGGCGACGAGTAAAAGGTTGCGGATCATGGTGCGTGTCTGAGTTGGATGCTGTGAAGGAGTGTGGGTCAGGCGGTAGCCGCAGCGCTGGATTCTGTGGCGCGTGGACCGGCGATGCGAACAAAGATGTCGTGCAGGGAAGGCTGTACGACCTCAAAACGCTGCACATGGATGCCGGGTTGATCAAGCAGCTGGCGAAGGATGCGCTGTGGATCAGCGGATGCACCCAGGCGCAGTTCCTGTTCCTGTCCAAAATCGGTGACATGGCTGACTCCTTCCAGTGAGTCGAGCGCGGATGGTGTGCCGTTGAGCCGAACTCTCAGCGTATCAGAGCCATATTGGTTCTGAATGCCCTGCAGCGTACCATCGAGCACTTTTTTGCCTTCAAAGATCATGAAGATGCGGTCGCACATGCGCTCGGCCGTATTCATGTCGTGCGTGCTAAAGACAATCGTGCTGCCAGCCCGCTGCAGCTCGATCAGGGTGCTGCGCATGGTTTCGGTATTCACGGGATCGAGACCCGAAAAAGGTTCGTCGAGGATGAGCAGTTCAGGCTCGGCAATGATGGTACTGATGAACTGGACCTTTTGGCTCATGCCCTTGCTGAGGGATTCCACCTTTTTGTGATAAGTATCGCCGAGTTCAAAGCGTTCAAGCCAGTCCTTGACTCTGGAGGTCGGTATCGTGCGACCCTTGATGTCTCCAAAATAGCGGATCATTTCCCCGACTTTCATCTTTTTGTAGATGCCGCGTTCCTCTGGCAGATAGCCAATGCGGCTGCGATGGGATTTCCGGTAGCTCTCGCCAAAAATCGAAATCGACCCACTGTCGGGATAGATGATGTTGAGCATCATGCGAAGGGTCGTGGTCTTTCCGGAGCCGTTGGGTCCGATGAAACCATAGATACTGCCATTGGGAATGGAGAGCGAGAGGCGGTCCACGGCGAGCTTGCCCGTGAAGGTTTTGGTGATGTTGTTGAGTTCGATGCAGTTCATGAGAGGGTAGGGAGTGAGTGCGGTGTTTTACACAACCAACCGCTGAGTGTGCAAAACATTCGAAGAAATGCACGCTCATGGCAATGCATTCCTGTCGAGTCGGTTAAGCCCCGTCACTCCTGCCCTGCTTGGGTTCTTGTGTTGCGGGATCCATTGCGTGGCGTTCAGATTTTCCGAAGGTACATTCAGAAAACGATTATGGATTCGGATTGAGATTGCGGGTATCATTTGCGTCCATGCAAAACATGATCCGAAACATGCTTCAGAAACTACCCGACATCTACCTGTTTGGAAACCGGGAACTTCCTGAAGCGAAAAAACTCTTCATCAACGGTAAAATCATTGTCCTGTGAGCGTTGAAATCTATCAGCTCCGCACTTTTTGCGCAGTGGCAGAAGAGGAAAACCTGACGCGCGCAGCCCAGAAGCTGTTTTTGAGTGCTCCTTCTGCAAGTGCTCACATCAAATCGCTGGAAGAGGTGTTGGGAGTGAAGCTCTTTACGCGAAATGCCAAGGGCATGTTTCTGACGGAATATGGGCATGCTTTCTGGCAAGAGGCCGAGCACATTCTCAATCAAGTTGATCGTCTCAAAGATAAACTCATTGCTGTTTCGGGTGAGATCGCCGGAACTGTGAGACTGGCGATCAACAATCCTCCCGAAATCATCAAGTTTGATGAGTTGTTGAAAGCACTGGTTTCTCGCTACCCGAAGTTGATGATTGAAACGACCTTCAGTCATTCGAGTGACAACCTGCAGCGCTTGGTCGCAGGAAAGCTGGATTTTTGCTACTTTGAAGGGCTTTTGAAAATGCTGATTTTGAGATCATTGCGTTCGAGCGTCGGCCATTGATTCTGGTTGCTCCCAAATCCTGGCAGGTCGAGTGGGCAACCCTTTCCACCTCCGATCTGCAGCACTACCCATGGGTTTTCATGAGCGAGGGTTGTTCGTGTTATGTTGCATCGCAAAAGTGGGCGCATGCGAATCGGATCGAACTGAAGGCGCAGATCCGGGAATGCCCGAACGACCTGACCACATTGAGTTATGTTGCGAGCGGAATCGGACTCAGCGTGATCGCGCAGCATGCCCTGGAGATCAGTCCCTACCGGGAATCTGTGGAAATTCTACCTCATTTTTCAGAGTCCGTTCAGCTGTCTGTTGCCTATCACAGGGATGGTTCCCCTTTGATGGATGCGGTCGTGGAAAACATCCGGCAGATTTGGGGAAAGGGACCCCATGCTGTCGTCTATGCACAGTGAAAGAGCATGAAAACGATTTATATCTTTGGCGGGGGTGCAGTCGGTGCCCCGTTGGCCTGTTTTCTCAAGTCGGAAAACAGGCCGGTCTGCCTGGTGAGAACCCGTGTCGGCAGCGTCTGTTCGGCGACAACGACGATCCGCATGCAGACTCGTGAGAAAACGTTTCAACGTTCAGTTCCGAGTGTCACGCTGGACGAGCTGGATTCGGTAAATGGGATCATTGTGATCACCAGCAAGACCTACGCAAACGCATCCTTTGCGAGCCGACTGAAGGGCAAGTATACTGGTGGTCCCATCATTCTCGCGCAAAATGGGTTGAATGTTGAACGGGAATTTCAGCGTTTGGGATATCCAACTCTGGGAAGAGCAGTGCTCTACCTGACCAGTGAAGCTGCGGGCGAGTCCAGGCAAGCATCGTTTGTTTTCCGTCCCATTGCTGCTTCGATGATCGGTCCGGTGTGTGGAAATCCCGACGAAATTGAAGCCGCTGCGAAGCTTTTGCACACCACCCATTTTCCGTTTGAGTATCGCGATGACATTGAGCTTCCGGTGTTGAAGAAGGCGATTATCAATGTGATCTACAATTCGATCTGTCCCCTGCTCGAGGTGGACAATGGAATCTTCCACCGGGAACCCTCTCTGGCATCCCTTGTGGATGCATTGATCGAGGAATGCCTGCAGGTGACGCAGGCCCGCCACCTTACGATTTCGCGGGAAAGCATCCGGGAGCAGGTGGCCCTGATCAGTCAAAAATCGAAACAGCTCATTTCGACGCTTCAGGATATTCAAAACGCTCGGGACACCGAAATGGAATACCTCAATCTTGAGTTCCTTCGCATCGCCCATTCGCTGAACCTTGAAGGCCAAATGCCACTTGTCAGCGCACTCGGACAATTGATCGTGGCAAAGTCCAAACTTGCTCAGTCCCAGTCCTGAATTTTGAGATGCATAGCGGAACGATGTTCCATCCCCAGCAGTGCGTCAGCCTTCACCATCAGGTATTTCTAATTCGGCATCGCAGCTCCGCTGCCCAGTGCCACAATTCAGATGAAAATTTTAACCACAAAAGGCACAAAACACACAAATCCCAAAGGGTTTCGCCAGTTGATCGTGCTTACCACAGATCCAGTGGGCTGACCATCCCATGCCCGGCTTGCGCATGACATGAGAACTCATACCCTTTATGGTTTAAACAACTGAATCTTTAACATCGGCTGGCGAATGCCAGCCTATAAGGCCTATGGGCCACATAACGCTATTACACAGCGACAAAAGGGCTTTGTGTCCCCGACTTGTCGGGGTTTTTGCAGCTCCGATGGATCGGAGCGTTTTGAGTTCGGCATCTGCCGAACGGTGTGTTGTGAAATCCT
>JBEGIR010000011.1 GCA_040224245.1 Puniceicoccaceae bacterium
GCCTGACACTTGCTCTTAACATGTTGCGAAACAGTTCGCCCGATTCCTTCGAATCCGCTTGATGCAGACGTTCCAATAGGTCACTTTTTTCCATGGTGGTTTCCTTCTCTTGTTAGTTTTGCTGCCTCCAAGCTTGGTCGCATGGAGGCGGGAAACCACCTCAAAGTTTTAACAATTTTGGGGACTCTTCCGTCCTCGCCCGGTCAGACTTGCGACCTTGGCTTGTGGTGAATTTCTGTCCAACTTTTCCCGACCGGCTCAGAATTAGAGGACTTCGAAAACGAGGACAGTGATTGAAAATGTCGTAAAATGCGCGATTAATTGACATGTTAAATGAAAGAACCGATTTTGTAAGCATTATGAATACGGCAAAAGTCATTGAAGAAATCAAGCAGCTCCCTCTGGAGGAACAGGGCAAGGTTGTTGATTTTTTGAACGAGCAAGCTGCCCAACATGTGAAGTTTGCAGAGGATGCTGAAGTTGAAGCTGCTGCTGAAGCTGTGTTTGAAGAACACGCCGAATTGTTTAAAAAACTGGCTCAATGAACGAACCAAAGTTTTTGAGTGTTCGTCAGATTGAGAACTTCCATCGGCGAGGACTGGAACTTTGGGGCGGGTCAGAAGGAATCCGAAATCGATCCCTTTTTAAAGGAGCGGTTGCTCAGGCTCAAAATGTCTATTGGTATGCTCAAGGTGACCTCTTTGATGTCGCTGCGGCTTACTGCTTCCATATCGCACAAGCTCAAGCCTTCCTTGATGGAAACAAAAGAACTGCAGTTGCTGCGGGGCTGACTTTCCTTCGAATAAATGGTGTAACTGTTGGATCTGAATTATCTGAAATGATCTATGATGCCATGATTGGCATTGCCAAACATGAGTTGGATCGATCCGGACTTGCAGAGTTGCTTCGAAAGCATCTAATCAATAGATAATACCTTCTTTAGCTGCTCCAAAATCCTCACATGGTATGAACCGGGGACATCGGTAACACGAAAACCGGAGACATCCTCCTTCGCATAAAGCTTCGGTGGACGCAGTCGGTAACACTTTTTTACAAACTGGGTGCATGCCCTGGACAGAAGAAGAACTGATGGAGAAGAAAGAGAGATTCGTTGAGCTGGCGCTGAGCGGAAAGTTTTATATCAGCGATTTGAGTCAGCAGTATGGGATCATCCGCAAGACAGCGCACAAGTATCTCAAGCGCTACAAAGCGGAAGGCAAACTGGGGTTGCAGGAACGCAGCCGTTGTCCATTGGGATATGCGCTTGGTTGACGGTCCGAATTCTCCCGAATCCGGCTGCGGTTGAGGGGGAGGTTTGGGGGAGTCGGAGTGGGGATTCCGGGTAGTGTTGTGGAGGTGTGAAGCGAGGGAGATCAGGGTAGGGTGTCATTGGGTTGTAGATAGGACGGGAGCTGGAAGCTCCCGCTACGATTTGGATTTCTATCTTCTCTGTGCTCCGCGATCGGGTTGACCTGCCCCCTTAAAAAAGAGCCAGTTGCAAAGTTAGTCTGAAACCTTTAGGAAAGGAGACAGACAACAATGTGAGACAAGCGATACATGTGGATCAAATCATGCGGCTCCGGCTCAAGGAAGGCCTTCAGGGACTCCAGGGGGGCCAAAAAGCCGCGTCGTAGGGAGGGGTTCCTCAAAGAACGACAAAACGCAAAGCCGAGTGCGTAAACGATGTATATCAAGTCGGGTTGTCCGTGTGAGAACCCATGGGTTGAGAGCTTTCATAGTCGATTTCGGGACAACCGCCTGAACCGCGAGCTGTTCTTGAACCTTAAAGAGGCAGAAGTGGTTATCTCGGACTGGAAAAGGCTCTTCAAAGACGAACGGCCACATAGTGGCATCCATTACAAATTACCCGTGCAGGTCTATCACTCAGACGGGGGCGCTGATTGCCGCCCCCGATCCCCAGGCTAGGGCTAACAGCATTGACAAAAGTAGAACTTTGATACCGTGTTTAACTTGAACCAAAACCCAGCAGACTAACTCCAAAACTGGCCAAGTGTCAGGGGTCAGGTCATCATGACTGTAAACTCATTTTACCTTTATCAACATGTTCCCAAATGCGGAGGTACTTCATTTCGCAGTGCGTGTTCAAGCATGGGAATGAATGTGCTTCGTGAGAAACTCTCTGAGGTCAGGAGAAATGAAGTGGCTCGAAAGCAATGGTTGGAACGGAGGAAAGATGCGCTTTTCCAGACGAACGATTCCATGCTATGCGGGCATTTTATTTTTGATGGAGTTCGACCGAAGGAATGGCTGGAGAGTGAGATACAGTCAGGAAAAGTTCGATTGGTTACGCTTTTGCGCGATCCGCTTGAACGGGCCATATCTGCGTGTTTTTATCGGAAAAAGAGAGGACTTGAGACATTTCCGACGCTTGAAGCGCGCCTCAAGGCAATGAAAAATCCAATTTCGCGCCATCTGGGCTATCAAGGAGAGAACCCTGAGCTATTCCTGAAGAACTTCTATTTTTTGGCATAACCGAAAAACTTCAGGAATCGCTCGATGTATTCGCTTCGCTTGCGGAGAAGCCTGCGAGTAAGGTTCCTCGGTTCAATGTGACGGCAAAAGAATCATATCAGCTATGCGATTCATTTGTTTCGCAGTTTAGGGCCAAGAATCACTGGGATTTTAACCTCTATGACGAGGCAGTTGGCAGACTTGAAGCTTTGTATCAGGAACGTGTTGAGCTTTATGAAGCCATGCTATGAACGGCGTGGAAAGCAGCGGTTTTTCAATCGTGCCAATGCCCAGACGATGCGGTAGATCGGCAGCAGTTCCGGGTGGGTTTTTTGGAGCGTTGAGAGCAGGCGCTTTCGGTGACGCGGTGTCAGGTTCCATCGCAGGTGGCGGTCTTCGAGGCGATGGGTCGCGTCGATGAGTGAGAAACGCTCGGCTTTGGTAAAGAGTGAAAAATTGTGTGCTCCCTCAGGACCGTGCCATTTGTCGCCCTGCTTGGCAGGAACATGGGCATAGTCATGATTTTGGTGCACGCAAAAAATGGATTTGGATGCATCAATGACGGGAACGCGCAGCATGCGTGCCCGGTAAATCATCCAGTTATCCCAACCGGGCCTACCCACAATGAAATTGGGAATTTCCCGGAGTCCCGTCGCCTTCGTGTAGAGAAAAAAGTCACTGCCATATTGACCATCATCAATTGAACTTCGCACCGCATTACGGCGAAAATGGGCTTCCGAACTGGCATTCACTGTGACTTCTTCTGTGACATCGATGTCGTAACGACAACCCACCATGAGAAAACGTTTGCGGTCAATCGCGTTGCAGGCTTCCACAAAATCCGGCAGCAGGATGATATCGGTATTGATGAAACAGATTCGATCAAAGCGTGCCTGATCATGAGCGAGCCGAAACACTTCATCAAGGAAAGGGGTATTCAACGACGATTTTGCAATTCCATCAAACACTTCCGCCTGGAATTCGCGACCTGCGTCAACAATTCCCGGTTCATCCCCGAACAGCAACACCTGAGCATCGGGTACGACTGTCTTCCAGCTTCGAATCGCATTGTACTGCAGCAAGCGGTACTGCGTATCGAAGGGTTTGGGGATCGTGAAAAAGGTAATCATCAGTGTTAAGATTGAGGCAGAAGCTCCAGTCTTTGGCA
>JBEGIR010000012.1 GCA_040224245.1 Puniceicoccaceae bacterium
AAGCGAGGAACCCACCTGTGGAACGTACATCGCGTCTTTCACGATGTCATCAAGCAGGAGAAAAATCCCAAATCACTCATGTCCACGCTCAATCGCCTCTATCCCCATCTCTCAGCACTGCCCCTGCCAGAGGCACTCAAAAAGGACCATGACAACATGCTGATGACGCTCAACCGTATCACCAACGACCTTTCTTTCATCGATGTGCATGAAATGATCGGCGACGATCCGGAGGATCATCTGCATCAAATCATGGACTTTTTCTCCCGACATCAGCGCGAATCAGAAAAACTCTCCCAACTCATCCAGACCTACCTTGAGCTGTTTGAAACCTATATTCGCGAGCTGACGGAGGATGAGGTCTTCGAGTTTGAACTCTAGTCGATGCAACAATTACCGCCTTCCCATCGCATACTTTGGGCCAGGTTTGCATAACTTGGAACCACCCCAGACACACCACCCCTGCTCGTACAACATCCGTACTGCCCCACGACTCGGCACAGGAATTGCTCAAACACGACGGCTCTCACCATCCATTCCCATGCCGTGCCTTTCATGAATCTTGATCACTACCAAACCGACGCGTTTTATGACGAGATGTTTGAATCCCAGGGGGTTCCCCGCCCGCACTATCGAAACTTGCTCGAACGCCTGAGTGAACTCTCGACCGAAGCCTTTCACCAGAAGCGGGAATCCGTCGACCTGTCCTTTCTGCGGCAGGGGATCACTTTCACCGTTTACGGGGAAGAGGAGGGAACTGAAAAGATTTTCCCGTTTGATTTGATCCCCCGCATCATTCCCAACTCCGAGTGGGAACACCTCAAGAAAGGACTCGAACAGCGCATCATCGCGCTCAATCTTTTCCTTCATGACATCTATCATGAACAGCAGATCATCCGCGATGGAGTGATCCCCAAGCACTACATTCTTTCCGCACGCCACTATCGCCCCGAGTTCCAGAATATCAAGGTGCTCAAAGACATTTACATCCACATCTGCGGAACTGACATGATTCGGGATGAGAACGGGGAATACCTCGTGCTTGAGGATAACGCACGCTCTCCGTCAGGAGTTTCCTACATGCTCGAAAACCGCCAGGCACTCAAACGCGCCTTCCCCAATTTTTTCCCGCGAGCCGGCGTGCGCAGCAATCTCGATTATCCCGCCCATCTGCTCTCTGTTCTGCAACACATTGCTCCAGAATCCGCATCGGATACCCCGGTGATCGCCCTGCTCACTCCGGGAGTCTACAACAGTGCGTATTTTGAACACTGCTTCCTCGCCAGGCAAATGGGCATCCATATTGTCGAAGGACGAGATCTGGTCGTGCAAAATCACAAGGTCTTCATGCGCACCATCTCGGGGCTTCAGCAGGTGGATGTGCTCTACCGGCGCATCGACGATGATTTTCTGGATCCAACCGTCTTTCGCCCCGACTCCGTGCTCGGAGTTCCCGGTCTGGTAGAAGCCTACCGCCGAGGAAACGTGGGTCTGGCAAACTGCATCGGAACAGGCGTTGCCGACGACAAGGTCATCTACGCTTTCGTGCCTGCAATCATCCGCTACTACCTCGATCAGGATCCCATCCTCAACAACGTGGAGACCTGGATCCCCGCTGAGGGGAACAATCTGGACTATGTGCTCACAAACATGTCGAAGCTCGTGGTTAAGGCGGCCAACGAATCCGGCGGTTACGGCATGCTCATCGGTCCCCAAGCTTCCCGCAGCGAGATCGAATCCTTTCGGGAGCGGGTTAAAAAAGATCCGCGCAATTTCATCGCCCAAACCCCCATTTCACTCTCACGCCACCCGACCTGGTGTGGGGATCGCTTCGAAGGTCGTCACATCGACCTTCGTCCCTATGTGCTCTATGGAGACAAGGTCCGGATCACCCCTGGAGGGCTAACCCGGGTAGCACTCAAAAAGGGTTCACTCGTTGTCAACTCCTCCCAGGGCGGAGGCAGCAAGGACACCTGGGTGCTCTATGGTGACTCCTGACCCACAAGAACTTTCACCCGCCGCTTGACCACCCGATTATCATGATGCTCTGCCGCGTTGCCGATTCCCTGTTCTGGATGTCCCGCTACATCGAACGTGCCGAAAACACGGTGCGTTTGGTTGATGTGAATCTGCAGATCCTGCTCGAAACCGATGGTGCCAATCGAGAAACCATCGCCACCTTCTGGCATCCCATCATCGAAAGTACTGGGGATTTGCCCATTTACAGCCAGCTGTACCAGGATTTTGAAAGTCAATCCGTCATGGAATACCTCACGTTCTCCCGTGAGAACCCGAGTTCGGTGATCAGTTGCATCGCAGCTGCCCGCGAAAATGCTCGCATGATTCGGGATCAACTCTCGGAGGACATGTGGGAAATCATCAACCGCTGCTATCTCTTTCTCAAACACACCGACCCCAAGCAGATCTGGAGTTCCGGTCCCTATGCCTTCTACAAGGAAATCCGTGAGTATTCAAACCTGTTTCAGGGCGTCACCGAATCCACCTTCCCTCATGCGGTTGGCTACGAGTTCATCCAAGCCGGACGTTTTCTCGAGCGCGCCGACAAGACAGGACGCATCCTGCGTGCAAAGATTTTGCTGGACCATTTCTGGGGTGACCAGGAAGTCATCAATCCACTGGATGCGGCCCAGTGGCTGTCGGTCCTGCGTGCGTGCAGTGCAGAGGGAGCCTTTCAACAGATGCACTCACAGCGCTTGGAAGGGGATGACATTGTGGAGTTCCTGGCATTGTCGCGCTATTTCCCACGCTCCATCCGCTTTTGCGTCAGCCAGCTGCAACGACACATGCACGCGATCTCCCAATGCCCGCTCACCCATTTTTCGAACGAAGCCGAACGAAAGTGCGGCATCCTGCTCTCCAAGCTCAACTACTGCCGCATTGAGGAGATCACAGGGGTCCGCACAGATCCGTTTCTCAATGATGTACACCGGATGCTGGATGAGATCGCCATCGAACTGAACAATCACTACATGTTCTTTCCCATCGTCGATCCCGCACTCGCAACAGAATCGGTCGAGCCACCATCCGAACAGCAGCAGTCGCTCTGAACGTTCCAACACACAGCAGCATACCCCATTTTTCAACGTTCCGCCATGGCCATCCACGTTGCACTCACTCACACAACCCACTACCGCTACGAACGGCCCACGTCCCTTTCGCCCCAGACCATTCGCCTGCGTCCCGCTCCCCATTGCAAAACGCAACTCCACAGTTATTCACTTGAGATTCTTCCACGCGAACACTTCATCAACTGGCAACAGGACCCCTACAACAACTACCTCGCCCGTGTCGTTTTTCCTGAGAAAATCCCTGAGTTCAAGGTGACCGTCAATCTCGTCGCCGAACTCTCCGTCTACAACCCCTTTGATTTTTTTCTCGAACCCAGTTACGAACGCTTTGCCGAGCGCAGCATCGATCCCGAACTGCAATCCCAACTCGCAATCTATTCCCTCCAGGCAAAACCGAGCGAGCCGTTGCGTGACTATCAGCGCAGTCTGCCGAAACCACCCCCAAACACAGTGGACTTTCTGGTGCAGCTCAATGCACAGCTTCAGAAGGACATCGCTTACACCATCCGTCTCGAACCCGGCATTCAAACTCCCGACGAAACGCTCAAGCTCCGAACAGGCTCCTGCCGGGATTCCGCCTGGTTGCTGATCCACCTGCTGCGTATCTACGGCTTCGCTGCTCGTTTTGTCTCGGGCTACCTCATCCAGCTCACGCCCGATGAAAAATCACTCGATGGTCCAAGCGGAACCGATGTCGATTTCACCGACTTGCACGCCTGGGTGGAAGTTTACCTGCCCGGTGCAGGATGGATCGGACTCGACCCCACTTCGGGCCTGTTTGCCGGGGAAGGACACATCCCACTCGCCTGTGCCCCCGATCCCCAATTTGCCGCTCCCATCACGGGGGCACTCGAGCGCGTCGAAACCCAATTTGATTTTGACATGCGGATCCAACGGGTGAGGGAAGTTCCGCGGGTCTCCCTTCCCTACACCGATGAAGCCTGGCAACGTCTCTACGAACTCGGGGAGCGCATTGATGAACGCATCCATCAGAGCGACCTCCGCCTGACCATGGGAGGAGAACCCACGTTCGTCTCCCTTGACGACATGGAAAGCCCAGAGTGGAACACCAGTGCCGTCGGTGCACACAAACTTGACCTCTCGGCAAAGCTCCTACGCAAGCTCTGGTTGCGCTTTGGGAAGGGTGGATTCCTGCATCACGGTCAGGGCAAATGGTACCCGGGTGAGTCCCTCCCACGCTGGGCATTTACCTGTTATTGGAGCAAGGATGGCACCGTGTTGTGGCACCATCCCGAGCTGCTCGCCGACATCGAAAAGGACTACGGGCACACTCAGGAGCTTGCCGAGCGCTTCGCACGTACACTCGCTCACGTTTTGCAAGTGCGCGTCGACACCCTCATGCCCGCCTATGAGGATACGTTTTATTATCTCTGGAAGGAGCGCAAACTTCCCAACAATGTCGATCCGGTCAACAATCAGCTCAAGGATCCGGAAGAACGACGACGTCTGGCCCGTCTGTTTGAGTCAGAACTCGACTGCCCCAAGGGCTGGGTGCTGCCCCTTCAAAAAATGTGGCAGGCCCGACAGGTATGGGTGAGTACTCCGTGGCCGCTCCGCCAAGCACACTTGTTTCTGACTCCGGGGGATTCTCCCATCGGCCTGCGTCTCCCGCTGGACTCCCTGCCATGGACGCGCAGCAACGACTACCCCTACGTGGTGCATCGCGATCCCCTGAGCAGCTCAGGTGAAGCGCTCGATCCGCCCACCCCCCGTTTTCAGTCCTATCATTCACGGGCTCGTCGCGTGGTCGAGGCGGAAGAGGCACAAATCCCCCTCGACGATACCAAACCCGCAAACCCATCAGATCCCGATGTGCTTGCCCGTACTGCCATCTGCGTCGAACCGCGCAACGGAAAGCTTTGTGTCTTTCTTCCACCCGTTGCGACCCTGGAGGATTACCTCGACCTGGTCGCTGCAGTGGAAGCAACCGCGCTAAGTCTGAACTGTCCCATCATCCTAGAAGGCGAAAAACCTCCCTTCGATCCCCGCATCGCAAGCTTCAGTGTCACACCCGACCCAGGTGTGATTGAGGTCAATATCCAACCCACACACTCCTGGAGGGAACTGGCATACCTGACCACAAGCCTGTACGAAGACGCCCGGCAATGCCGTCTGGGAAGCAGCAAATTCATGCTCGACGGTCGACACACAGGCACTGGCGGCGGCAATCATATTGTTCTGGGGGGCGCCACACCCGAGGACTCGCCCTTTCTGCGACGCCCGGATCTGTTGCGCAGCATGATCGCATACTGGCATCATCATCCCAGTCTCTCTTACCTGTTTTCGTCCATGTTCATCGGTCCGACCAGTCAGAGTCCGCGCATCGATGAAGCCCGGGATGACAGCCTCTACGAAATGGAAATCGCATTTCGCGAGGTCGACTCACACCGGGACTACTATCCACCCTGGCTGACTGATCGTCTCTTCCGCAACCTGCTCACCGACGTCACGGGCAATACTCACCGGGCCGAATTCTGCATCGACAAACTTTACAATCCCGATGCCTCCAACGGCCGCTTGGGGCTGCTCGAATTGCGTTCCTTTGAAATGCCGCCGAGCGCACGCATGAGCCTCGCCCAAAACCTGCTGTTGCGTGCATTGGTCACGCACTTCTGGGAAAAACCCTACGATCCACGTCGCCTGATTCGCTGGGGGACCGATCTGCACGACCGCATGATGTTGCCACACTACCTTTGGGAGGACCTGCTCGATGTGCTCGCAGACCTTCAGGCCAACGCCCTTCCATTCGAAGCAGAGTGGTACAAAGCCCACCTCGAATTCCGCTGTCCAATCCTCGGCCAATTCGAATACCGGGACATGCAGTTCGAGTTGCGCCAGGCGCTCGAACCCTGGCATGTTCTGGGAGAAGAGGGCATGGCGGGCGGAACTGTGCGCTACGTCGATTCATCCCTCGAGCGAGTGCAAATCCGAAGTTCCGGCCTGCTCAGCGACCGCTATGTACTCACCTGCAACCGGCAGCGTATTCCTCTGCGATCCACCGGTACCGTCGGCGAATGCATTGGTTCCATTCGTTTTCGCGCCTGGCAGCCAGCTGCAGCGCTGCATCCCACACTGCCAGTGGATGCACCCCTGGTCATTGACCTTGTCGATACCTGGAACGGCCGTGCTGTGGCGGGATGTCGCTACCACGTCTCTCACCCCGGAGGGCGCAATTATGAAGTCTTCCCGGTCAATGCGTATGAAGCAGAAAGTCGCCGACTCAGCCGCTTCGAGCCTTTCGGTTATTCCATCGAACCCTATTTGATCATTCCCGAAGTGAAACATTCCGTTGATTTTCCCGGAACCTTGGACTTACGTAGGTTCAACTGAACTGCCGTTTCCACGCACAGGTTTGTTTTCGTGATTGAATGATCCCACACCCGATACTCGATTCATACGCCAATCATGCCACTGACTATGATGAATACCACGATGCATCGGGAACCATCCGTCCGATCTGGCAATCCATCACAGATCGGCTGAGGCAACTCCAACCCGCAGAGTTCGAGCGCCGAAACCAACTTTTGCGGCGCTTGATCACCGAAAACGGCATCACCTACAACGTCTACTCTGACGCTGAGATGAGTCGGCAATGGGGCATGGATTTACTGCCCCTGGTATTCTCCAAAACAGAGTGGCAGCGCATCGAGGCCGGACTCCGCCAGCGCGCGGAGCTGATCAATCAGTGCCTGAAGGATCTCTACGGCCCGCAGGAGGCACTCCTGCATGGCATTCTGCCACCCCACCTCGTCTATGCCAATCCCGCCTTTCTTCGACCCTGCCACGGTATCGAACCAGTGGGAGGGGATTGGGTAAATCTCTACGCCGCCGATATCGCACGCTCCCCCGATGGAAACTGGTGGATCCTCAATGATCGCATTGAAGCCGCATCAGGCATGGGTTACGTGCTCGAAAACCGATTGCTCTCCAACCGCCTCTTTCCCGAACTCTTTCGCGAGCAGCCGATCAAACGCCTGCATCCGTTTTATGATGGCTTCAACGAGTGCATCAGCAACCTCCACCCCGCATCTGAGCGGGGTCAGCGAGTCGCATTGCTGACCCCGGGACCCGCCAACGAAACCTTCTTCGAACAATCGTTTCTTTCAAAAAACCTTGGTTTTCAGCTCGTGGAAGGAGCCGATCTCACGGTTCGTGATAACACACTCTTTTACAAGACCCTCAAGGGCATTGTCCCGATACGCAATCTGCTGCGCAGATTGGACTCTGACTGGTGCGATCCGCTCGAACTGCGCAATGAATCACTACTCGGCGTACCCGGTTTGCTCCAATGCCTGCGCAGTGGTCAATTGAGCATGATGAATGGACTGGGAACCGGACTCATGGAAACGGTAGCCATGCCTGCTTTCATGGAAAACCTCTGTCAATTTCACCGTTCTGAAAGCTTACTGCTGCCCTCGGTTGCGACCTGGTGGTGCGGGCAGCCCGCAGAATTTTCCTACGTGATGCAGCATCTTCAGGAGTTGGTGATCAAACCCACCTTCCGCCAGCACTCCGAGTCGGCCGTTTTTGGCCCGGCATTGAGCAAATCCGAACTCCGTGCGCTGCGGGAGCGGATCGAGCGCACACCCGAACGCTACTGCGCCCAACAAATTGTCTCACGTGCAACCGCTCCCGCCTATCATGACGAACAGCTCCACCCCCATCACTTCCTCATCCGCGTCTACCTCACCCGGATGAACGGACAATTCCACATGATGCCGGGAGGGCTGGCACGCATCGCACCCACACCCGGATCTCAAAACGTATCGATGCAGCACGGTGCCATCAGCAAAGACGTCTGGATTCTTGATGAGGCGCGCAAAGGTTCGAGAGCAGCCACACTCCCCCGTCAACTGGCAGAGAGCACACTTCCCCCCATCGAAGACAACCTTTCGAGTCGCACCGCCAACAACCTCTACTGGTTTGGCCGTTACATTGAGCGTGTTGAATGCCTGGCACGCCAACTCCACATTCTCATGCAAACCCTCACAGAGGATGTTCACAACGCCACCCTGGCAAACCTCCATGCCTTTTTGTCAGTGCTGCTGTCTGAAGAAGAACTTCAATCCCTTCAGGCAACGGAATCCACTCGCGAACAACTGACGGTACTCGATGCATTGCTGACTCGCTGTGTTTCAGATCCAAACCACCCCAACTCTCTTGCCAGTGATCTCAACCACGTGCGGCGCATTGCATTTCACCTCAAGGATCGCCTGTCCACCGACAGCTGGCAGATTCTGAGTCACCTGCAGCAGATCTCAACGGATACCCCCGGCACGAAGGGTGCGAGCATCCTGCACGAACACAGCATGGATGTGCTCGATCATACACTCGATTCACTGGCTGCCTTTTCAGGGAAGACCGCAGAGAACATGGTGCGCACTCTCGGCTGGCAGTTCCTGATGCTGGGGAAACGCCTCGAGCGCAGCTATCAGCTCATCGATTTGCTTCGCAGTTCACTCATCGAAAATCCCAACCCGGAGGAAGAACACCTGCAATTGCTGCTGCAATACGCCGACAGTACCATCACCTATCGCAACCGCCATCTCAATGCCATCGACCCGATCCGCGTCTTCACCCTCTTGCTCAAGGATGCTGGCAATCCACGTTCGCTGACCTTCATGGTCGAACACATCATTCAACACCTTGGCAAACTGCCCTGGCGCACCCAGTCTGGAGAATCTCACAACGAATCGAGCCAGCGTCTGAGCGTGCAGTTGATCGAAGCCATGAGTCGCCTGAATGCCGAAACATTGATTCGCTGCAAAGCAGCGGACCCCTTCAATCCCATCACCAGTGCGCTCGACGAACTTCACCTGCTGATCGAACAGCGCTTTTTTGCCAATACCTGATCTTCTGCTGCCATGAGTTCTGCTTCGCCAGTCAACCCTTCCCCTTATTCTTTTCCTTTCGCTGAATACCGGGTCAAACACCGAACCACTTACGACTACACCTATCCCGTCTCCCTCTCCTATCACACCCTGCACCTCAAACCCCGCAACTGGTCCGGCGTACAGCACATTTCCGATTTCTCAATTGAAATGGATCCCGATCCCATGGACTTCACCGAAAACAGGGATTTTTTCGGAAACTCCGTTCATTCGTTCTCCATTCAGGAACCTCATGAGCGCTTCTCCGTGCTCACGCAATTCAATGCGCGCGTGATTTCAAATCCGGCGCCCATTGATGAACTGACGATTAACTGCGCACAGGTGCGAAACGCTCTGCACGGAGACACCAGCTTTCGCATGCTCCAGGCTCTCCAGTTTATTTATCCCTCGCCTCAGACTCACGCCGATCCCGCTATCGCGGAATGGGCTGCTGCGTTCTTCCCCGATCAGCGGCCTTTCATGGAGGCCGTTCTGGAGTTCAATCATGCACTCAAGTCCGAGATTGCCTTTGATCCCGCAGCGACCGAAATCACCACTTCCGTGAGCGAGGTTTTTGCGATGAAGCGCGGCGTCTGTCAGGACTTCGCACACCTCATGATTGCCGCCCTGCGCAGCCAGGATCTCCCGGCACGCTATGTGAGCGGCTACATCCTGACCCACCCCCGTCCGGGTGAACCTCGCCTTGAGGGTGCCGATGCATCCCATGCATGGGTATCGGTCTTTGTCCCTGGCTACGGCTGGATCGATCTCGACCCCACCAACGATCTGCTCGTGAACGACCAGCACATCCGCATTGCAGTAGGGCGCGATTTTGATGATATCAGCCTGATCAAGGGTTCGGTCACTGGTGGAGGCACCTCGACCCTTGCGGTGGAGGTAACGGTATGGCCCATTGATGATGCGTCCAGGCGCATCACGCATCCCGATCTGAGTTACAGCGAATAATCCATGTTCGAAGGCATAATTTCCATCACGATTGCACTGATTCCGGTCTACCTGTTCATTCTCGGGGGATATGCATTTCGCCGCATTGGTTGGCTCAAACCCTCTGCCGATGACAGTCTGCTCAAGCTGCAAATCCATGTCTTCTACCCAGCCCTTATTTTCAGTTTTGTCTTTCGCAATGAGGCGTTGAACCAACCCAGCCTCCTGTTGCTGCCACCGCTGGTTGGATTCCTGTCGATCCTCCTGGGCTTTGCGGTAGGATATGCCATCGCTCGCATGCTCGGACTCTGCAAGGGCAAGGGTTTGCGCACCTTTGCATTCACCACAGGCATTTACAACTATGGCTTCATCGCCATTCCGCTCATCGATTCGCTCTACCATTCGAAGGAGGTCATGGGCGTGCTGATGGTGCACAATACCGGTATCGAGGTTGCGATCTGGACGTTGGGCATCCTGTTGCTCAACGGAAATATCACACGCCACGCCTGGAAAAAACTCATCAATCCTCCCATCCTCGCACTCGCCGCAGGCTTGCTGATGAACCGTATGTTACCCGGCACGGTCGACGCGGATTCAACCCCCCTTGACGCGATGTTCGAGTCCGTGATCACCACCGTTCAACAACTGGGACGTTGCGCGATTCCACTGGCACTCATCCTGATCGGTGCCTCACTGCGGGACTTGATGCACGATGCATCGCTCAAACTGGATTGGCGAGTCGTCAGCGGTGCATGTTTGGCCCGTTTGCTTGTGCTTCCCGCCCTCTTCATTGCGGCGGCCCTTTGTTTGCCGCTCCCCATGGAGCTGCAAGCGGTCATCCTCATTCAGGCAGCCATGCCCTCCGGCATGTTCCCCATCCTCATGGCCCGGCATTATGGTGGCAGTCCTCAAACAGCAGTGCAGATCGTCATCGCCACCACCCTGTTGTCTGTCGTTACGATCCCACTCTGGATCGCAATCGCACAGCGACTCGTGGGTTGAGTTTTGCCTCCCGCATGCATTCGGAATACGCGCGTGAACGATGCGTTGTTGGCTACACGAAACTTTTTAAGCTGTCCTGCAAGTAGTCGCGGTCGCTCCACTCCGGATGTTCCGCACGCACCTGATCGATCAAACGCTGCTCGAGTTCCGATTTGCTCGGTAGTTTCTTTTCGATGTAAACCCCAAACCATCCGGGATAGTCTGCCTCGGCCAATCGGTAGGCTGCCACTTCGTCTGTGGGATCATGACGGGCCGCATCTTCGGGACTCCCGTCTCCTTTCTTTTCATCAATAATCGGAAAGGAACCACCCTTGCGTGGGTTCAAGCCCTCGAATGACCCAAGATTGAAATGGGTGCACTCCGACAAACACTCGATTACCGCAAATCCCGGGTGTGCATACGCACGCTCCAGCATCTCCATCACATGGGAAATGTTCGATGCACTCGTGCGCGCCACAAAGGTCGCTCCACAGGCAATCAGCCGCTTCATCGGATTGATCGGCTCGTCAATCGCACCCCAGGGATCCGTCTTCGATACAAATCCCTTCGGCGATGTCGGAGAGGTCTGCTTTTTGGTCATGCCATAGACCGTATTGTCCATGATCAGATAGGTGAGATTCGGATTCTTGCGCGCGGTGTGATCCAGATGATTTCCACCAATCGAAAAACAATCCCCATCCCCACTGAAAACGAAGAGATGCAGATCGGGTCGCGCCAGACTGACCCCGCTCGCAAAGGGCAACGCTCGCCCGTGCAGGGTGTGCATCCCGTGGCTGTTCACAAAATAGGGAAAGCGCGACGAACAGCCAATGCCCGACACCGTCACAATATCCTGATGTGGCAGCTGCAGCTTCTCGAGCAGCCGGTAGTAGGCCGCGAGGATGGAGTGGTCACCGCAACCCCGACACCAGGTCGGCTGCTTGGCGGTGAGGTTCTTTTTGGTCAGTTTACTGTCTTTCGCTAAATTCATGATGAGCGGGGGGTTGAGGATTTTTGAGTGGGAACCAGTTGGGACAGGATTTCCTTCACCTTAAAAGTGAGTCCATCGGTTTTGCAGATGCTGCCAATTTGGCTTAGCCCCGTCACGGCGCGCAGGTACAGAGCGAACTGACCCACACCATAGACGCCCTGGTCGTTGAGTTCCACGGTCTTCACCTCTTCAAAGGCTGCAAGCATGTCGCCCACCGCCGAACTCAGGGGGAACAATAGTTTCAGGTGCAGGTGCGAAACCCGTTGGCCTTGTGCAAGCAGTGCATCCACAGCTACCCGGGTCGCCCCAAAAGAGGAACCCCAGCTCACCAATAGCAGGGGTCCAGAGTCCTCCCCGTAAATTTCCGGTGCAGGTTGATGCTGCGCGAGTAGCTGAAATTTCCGACGTCGCTTGGCACTCATTGCCACGTGATTGGCTGCACCCGCATTGGGTCCGCCTTTGGGGTCGTGCTCCAATCCTGTCACTGTGGGGTATTTCCCACTACCAATCACACTTCCCGGTGGAGCGTGTCGGGTGATCGAATCGAGCGGATATGGCTCCCAGTGCTCCGGACGCTCCGAGGTATCCAGCACGGGTTCCAGCATGACTTCATCCAGATTTGGCATGCGAAACCCTTCGATGCGCGTGGCAAGCCCCTGATCCGAAAGGATGATCACTGGAGTGCTGTACTCCCGGGCAAGCTGAACCGCCTCCCTGCAGATATAAAAACACTCCTCTACGTCGCGTGCAGCCATCACAATGCGGGGTGCATCTCCATGGCTGCCAAAAAGGGTCTGCATGAGATCACTCTGCTCGACTTGCGTCGGAATACCCGTGCTCGGACCTCCGCGCTGCACGTTGACCACAATCAGCGGAATCTCCGCCATGGTAGCCCAGCCCAGTGCCTCCATTTTCAGGGACATGCCCGGACCTGATGTGCTCGTCACCGCCAGATGCCCCGCATACGACATCCCGATCGCCGCACAGGCAGCTGCAATTTCGTCCTCGGTCTGCAAAAAGATGCCCTTATACTTGGGCAGCTCTTCGCGCAGCACTTCCATGATTGAGGTTGCCGGAGTGATGGGATAGGCTGCGCCATAGCGCACTCCCGCAGCAATCAGTCCGAACGCAATCGCACTGTTGCCGTCCATGGTCACATGTTCTGCCATTTCTGCAGGTTTGGTCAAACCCACCTCAGGAACACTGCCAGACCACTCGTAGTCAAAGCCCGCATAAAGCGTGCGTTTCACATTCGCGAGCACCGCTTCACCCTTGCGGCCAAATTTATCGAGGGCCAGCGCCTCAACCTGGACTCGCTCAATCCCCAGCAAATGGCAGAGCATGCCAAGCACCACCATGTTTTTGCCTTTGCCGACTTTGCCTTCGCTTCCTTCTTCGAGCAGCGAAGTCAAGGGCAGGGGTCGCAAGTCGAAGTTACCCGAAATAGACGATACGTCGATCTCATCGCAGTCCACCATCAGCGTACCACCCTCACGCAAAACATTAAGGTGTGCTTCCAGGCTGTCCGGGTGAAAAGCCACCAGCACATCCACCTCATCCCCCGAAACTCTTACGGGATCCACCCCGATGCGAACCTGATAAATGGAGTTTCCTCCGGCAATGGTCGCGGGTATGGTCATGTAGGTCATGACGTGATATCCCGAACGTCCGGCAAGTTTTGCCAATAGGGTTCCAAGGGATTGGATGCCGTCCTGGGCATGGCCGGCAATGCGAATTGTGATGCTGCGGTTGTCTGACACGGTAAGCTATGATCGCGGTTGAATGTGACGGGAATGGAAGTTCCCGCAGCCAGGAGCACAGGCTCAGCATGCTTCTCCTGGATATAAATTATTTTGATGAGGAATATGATTGTAATAAGCAATTCTTTTTTTATCATTAAATTCTCTTGAATGTGAAAATCTGTCACACTGCTCCCCTAATGCTTTCCAGCATCTGCGTATTCGCTACGCTTGGACACTGGCGAAATACCCCTCACGGTCCTCTGCAGCACAGCTGCATCCCTCCACCTATTCCAACGGATCCACCGTCTCCGCCAGTCCCCACTGGATTCACAATCAATTTATAATCAACACTTTACTTTATTCATCATGCCTCAACAATCACTCGACCGTATTCGGAATTTCGCCATTGTCGGCCATCGGGCCTCGGGCAAGACGCTGCTTGCCGAAGCCATGCTGGCAACTGGCGGAAACCTCAATCGCATGGGAACCATCGAAGCGGGAACCACCGTTTCCGATTACCACGCCGACGAACAGAGTCGGCAGATTTCCATCCACTCCTCGATTCTGCACACGGTGTGGCTGGATCTAAAATTCAACATCATCGACACTCCGGGATACCTTGATTTTATCTCTGAAGCCATGGGCGCCCTGCGCGTCGTGGACTTTGCCATGATCACGGTTGATGCCCAATCGGGTATCGAAGTGGGCACCGAGCAGGTCTGGCAGTTCGCCGAGTCCTATCAGCTTCCAAAATTCATCGTCATCAACGGTTTTGACAAAGAAAACACGAATTTTGAAAACTTGCTCGCACAGCTGAGAGAACGATTTGGCAGCAAAGTATTTCCCCTTGCGATTCCGGTCAACGCAGGTCCGGGATTCAATCAAGTTCTCGATGTCATGCGTTCCGACATCGTCACGTATGCGGATGACCAGAGCGGGAACTATACAGAGGTGAAAGCCGATGGAGAATGGGCGAGCCGCGTAAAGGAACTTCACCGCGAACTCATCGAACATGTCGCTGAGGCAGATGACTCCCTGCTCGAAAAGTTTTTCGAAAATGAGGGTCTCTCTGAAGACGATCTGCGTGCTGGTGTTCACACTGCCATACAGGAGCAAAGCTTTATCCCGCTCTGGGTAACGGCAGCAAGTCGGAATGTGGGCGTTGCCCGACTGATGGACTGGATCGCAAAGTATGGTTCTTCTCCCGTCGACCGAGCGCGCGTGCAGGCGGAATCCACCGACGGACAGGCCGTCGAGGTGGATCTCAATGACAGCTCTCCGGTAGCCTATGTCTTCAAGACCATCGCAGAACAACACGTTGGCGACTTGTCCTTTTTTCGAGTCTACAGTGGTGAGGTTGGTACCGGAATGGAACTGTATAACTCTGACCGCGATGTGATGGAAAAGGTCGGGCAGCTCTACCTGATCAATGGAAAACAGCGCGAACAGGTTTCCAGTCTGCAAAGCGGCGACATCGGAGCCGTGGTGAAAATGAAGGACACCCACACTGGCAATACCCTCTGTGCCAAGGACCGCAAAATCCGCCTGCCAAAGGTGCACTACCCCGAGCCCAATATTCACAGTGCCATCCGTCTGACCAACACGGGAGACGAAGACAGGTTGTCATCCGGTCTCGCCTCACTGCACGAAGAGGATCCTACCTTTCTATATCGGGTCGATGAGGTGACCCACGAAACCGTGATTTCCGGTCAGGGAGACCTGCACCTGCAAGTGATTAAACAGGGGCTGAAAGAGCGGTTCAACGTTACCATTGAACTCGCCGAACCCCGAATCCCGTTTCGCGAAACCATTCGAGGAAAAGCCGAATCCAAGTACCGCCACAAAAAGCAAAGTGGTGGTGCCGGTCAGTTTGCAGAGGTTTGGATGCGCATCGAACCGCTCGAGCGGGACTCAGGGGTCGTCTTTGAACAATCCCTGGTGGGACAAAACGTAGATCGCGTGTTTGTCCCCTCTGTGGAAAAGGGAGTGATGAAGGCCTGCCGGACTGGCGTCATTGCAGGATATCCCGTTGTCGATGTGCGTATCGACTTCTATGATGGGAAAATGCATCCGGTGGACTCGAAAGATGTCGCCTTCCAGATCGCAGGAGAGAAAGCATTTCGCGAAGCTTTCGCGTCAGCCAAGCCCTGTCTGCTCGAACCGATCTTTATGATTACCGTGAAGGTTCCGGAAGATTCCGTGGGTGATGTCATGGGTGATATTTCTTCCAAGGGAGGCCGCATCCAGGGGATCGACATGGACGGTTCGATGCAGATCATCAACGCATTGATTCCTCAGCGTGAACTCTATCACTATTCCACCCGATTGCGCTCCATTACGGGAGGTCGCTGCCTCTACGCCGAGAAACTCGACCACTACGAGGATATGCCCAAGGCCTACGCTCAGAAGGTGATCGAGGCCTGGAGCGGTCATCACGATTGATCAGCACAGCGGTTCACTTTTCCCGATCACCGCTCCAGAGCGCTGATTGAGGAACCAGGTCCCCTTCCTTCCCTTCAGGAGGGGGACCCCCAACCCTGAATCCGCCGTGTGATCGGTTTGGGGATTTATCATCACTAAGGTGGGGCATCAGCTGCAAATGACACCTGAAGGGATCACGCGTGATGCATTTTCAGATTGCGCCCTCGCTGTATTGCGCTAGGGTTTGCACGCTCTCACTTCTTGTCCTCTTATACCTCCTGATTCTCCTCCATGTTAGCTGAAACTCAATCCGCCGCACTCGCTGGCATTGAAGCACTGCCTGTACAGGTCGAGGTCAATACCGACCTTGAAGGTGAACCCCGCCAACTTGTGGTGGGGCTGCCCGATGCCAGTGTTCGCGAATCCCAGGAACGCGTGCACTCCGCCATCGTTAACAGTGGCTTCCGCGCCCCTTACACCCGCACCGCGATCAATCTCGCCCCCGGCGATCTGCGCAAGGAGGGCCCATCCTTTGACCTGCCCATCGCAATAGGTCTGTTGGCTGCTACCGGTCAGATCCGCGATGCAATACCCGATGATTTGCTGATCGCAGGAGAACTCAGCCTCTCTGGGGAAACCCGCGCCATCAAGGGAGGGCTGCCCATGGCGCTGATGGCAAAACGGCGAGGCTACCGTGGGCTGTTGCTCCCGCTCAAGTCGGCGCAGGAGGCCGCACTGGTCGAGGGAGTTGCCGTCTACCCACTTGGCAGTTTGGCGGAAACCGCACGCTTTTTAAACGGGGAACTATCCCTGCAACCCCTTCCAACAGCCGACAGTCTCGTGAGGGCACGCGAAGAATCTGCCCATGGACTCGATTTTTCCGAAATCAAAGGTCAAACCGCCGCAAAGCGCGCGATCGAGATCGCTGTGGCAGGTTCGCACAACCTGCTGATGATTGGACCACCCGGTTCGGGCAAGTCCATGATCGCCAAGCGCATCCCCTCCATCATGCCGGAACCGAGCATGGATGAGTATTTGGAGATTCTCAGCATTCATTCCAGCGCTGGTATTTCCCTGCAAGAGGGAACCCTGCGATTGGAACGACCGTTTCGCACACCTCACCACACCATCAGTGATGTCGGTCTGCTCGGAGGAGGCAGTATCCCCGGACCTGGTGAAATTTCACTGGCACACCATGGTGTTCTGTTCCTGGACGAACTTCCAGAGTTCCGGCGCTCCACCCTGGAGGTGCTGCGCCAGCCACTCGAAGATGGGCAAGTCAGTATCTCGCGCAGCCGGGGAAAACTCACCCTGCCCTGCTCCTTCATGCTGGTTGCTGCCATGAATCCGACTCCCTGCGGGGGAGACAGCCGCTCCGGACAGGTCGTCCGCTCCACCCCTGCCCAGATCCAGCGCTACCGCTCCAAAATCAGCGGACCGCTGCTCGACCGGATCGATATCCACATCGAGGTACCCGCACTCACCCTCAAGGAGCTGCGCACCACTCGCGAGGGCGAAAGTTCCGCCTCCATCCGGGAACGCATCCTTCAGGCAAGGGAAATACAGCAACACCGCTTTGCACAGACCCGCCTTTACGCCAACGCTCACATGGGACAGCGACAAATCAAAAAATTCTGCCAGATCCGGGAGCAGGACGGTCTGATGCTCGAACACGCCATGGAAGAACTCAACCTCTCCGCACGCGCCTACGACCGCATCCTTCGCGTTGCCCGTACCATAGCCGATCTCGCCGCATCACCATCCATTGAAAACAACCATCTGATGGAAGCCATTCAGTACCGCAGCCTTGATCGATCCGTCTTCCAGTGAGCCCATTCAGATGGAGGTTGTGTCATCGAAACGATTCATGAACTCCTTTGGGAGCGGATTGCCTTACTCGGATCGCCAAGGACGCTCACCCCAGCGGTTTCACTATCAGATTTCGAACCACTCGCAAGTCCCCCCAATCCGCACCTTTCAACACGGCAAATCGGGCTTTCCGCTTCTCGGAAAACCAATCCTGATGTCGAACATGAAGTTTCTTCAGAAATCCGGAACTTCCTAGAGCCATTCCATCACTGAAATACCTTACTCTGCACCTGAGCACCTCCGCCATCTCCAACTTACCCCCGTTTGCCAACACCTGCTCAATCTTCTCTTCGCTGATCCGACCATAGTCCTTACCCCTCTCCCCCTTACTCTGGAAACCTTTGCCATACAAATAGATACGATAGGAGCGAATAAATGACCTCCAAGCTCTTCCAAAGTAAATGACCGCATAGCCCCTGCGAGCTTCCAACTGCCCTCCCATCGCTGCACCGTAGCTGCAGAAACGATATGATGCAGGGTCATCCACCAACTCTGCACGCACAGGATTCAAGTCAATGTAAGCTGCCACCTTGCTCATTGCTTCCCGACTGGGTTCCACAATCAAGCTCTTGAACCGGTCCGCCCAGATACTTCCTCGATTCTGGTGTCGATGGTTATACCAAATTCCAAACCGTTGCTTTAGTTCCCGCATGAATACCGACACATCTCCCATCCGCTCTTTCAGTTTTTCCCGCCACTGCTCAGCTTCCTCTCCACCAGAGCGAAACAGGGATTCGAGCTTTTCGGGATCAATCGCCCTCCCTCCTGCACGATCTCCTCCATACAATGCACGATGTCGTTCCAAAAGTGCTGCATCCGATAAATTTGGCTCATGCCTCACTTTCGCCAGGATATGGAAGTGATTGCTCATCATGCAGTAAGCTAATACATCCACTCCACAAAACTCCGCCTGCTTGCGCATCATTCGCACAAACACTTCCTTCTCTTCATCCCCAAACAGAAATTGACCACAACTGGTCCGACTCACCAGATGATACACCGCATCCATCCCCCGAATCACCGCCCTTGGTCGTTTTTTGCTTCTCATGCTCAACCCTACCCCACTCTCCTCAGATATCAAGCCAAACTCGTATAAACAGCCTGGGTGTTTATTGTAAGTTTGATTTTTATCATTTTTCACTGTGTTGTTTCCCCAACTTGCTTCTGCGGCGTGAGTTGCTTTTGATAGGGCCATGTCGCAGACGGAGTCGAAACGTGCCGCGCCGCACAGGCGGCAGCGCAAGCGATCCCGCTACCCTTATACCCGCAAGGAAAAATGGATCGTGGGGTGGGCGTGTGCACAGCTTTCGCTGGCGCTGTGGATGCTCGCGCTCACACCACTGTGGGCACAATGGCTGATGATGGGAATGTCATTTATCGGTCTGACCTTCAGTCTGCTGCCGCAGTTTTATGCTCCGGAATCCCAGAGGGACCCGCGCTTACATTCTCGGCCCTCCCTCGACCGACTTCTGCGCTACCCGGTATTCTGGATGGGGGCACTGCTGCTTAGCTACATGCTGGTGCAGGCGGTGAATCCAGCCTATGGCTACGAATCAGATGCGGACTATTGGCGTGCGTTTCCAATCCCCTCGATCTCCTGGCTACCGAGCGGCGTGGACAGTCCCTTTGCCAAAATGAATGCTCAGCGACTGGCACTCATCGTTGCTGGTGCCTGGGCAATGCAGTGCTACTTGAAAGTGGGTATCGTTCGTCGACCCTCCTTTCTGTTTCTGCTTTGGTGGATCACGCTCAACTTTGTCGCGATGGGCGTGTTGGCGATTGCACAAAAGCAGACCGATGCCATGGATGTGTACTGGAGCCTTTCAATCAGTCCTAACTTTTGGGGTCCGATTCCCTACAACCATCGAGCGGGATGCCTGCTCATCATGGGCATGGTTTGTGCGATGGCACTGTACTTTCTTCACCTCAAAGCCATGCGCATGGAATTGCGCCACTCCGGTCCGCACTTGGTTGTATTGATTGCGATCGTTTTCATTTTTGGACTCTTGTGGTCCACTCAATCCGAGGCCACCGTCATTTTGGGATCCTTACTGATGGCAGTATTCCTGCTACTGACCCTGATTCCCAGCCTGCGGGACGGTTCCACGCTCATGCACAAGGTCATCCTGTCAGTTACGATGATACTGCTCGGTGTGATGGCGGTGTTCTACACCCTTCGCTTGCCCGACCGCAACCTCACCATCGAGCAACTCGGCAACTTGCGCGAGGAGATCCAGAACATCGACTCAAGCGCACGCGCTATCGCCACACGCATTACCTTGCAGATGGTCGCGGAACGTCCATTCCTTGGGTGGGGAGCAGGCAGCTGGCGCTATGTGTTTGCCTACTACCAACTGGAACACCCGGAAATCCAGTATCTCGACGCCACCCAGACGGTGCCCGCGGTGTGGGATGATGCACACAATGACTGGGTACAGTATCTATCAGAACTGGGTATTGCAGGCATGGTGCTGTTGCTGGGTCTGCTGCTTTGGCCGCTGATTGAATCCATCATTTTCATCCGCTCACTCCACCTGACCCAAGTGATGCTGGCCCTGGGTTTAATTGCGGTATTTACCCATGCCTTTCTTGAACTATTGCTGCAAAATCAGGCGGTTCTCAGCTACGTAGCTTTTCTGAGCTTTCTGATCAACCGACTGAATGTTGAGCAGGTTCGTGTCAAACACTAAGGAATGGCACACCTTTACCCCTTTATTTTACTCGATTTTAGCATTGCGGGTTTGCATCCGCGTGAAATGAGCCTTTGAATATAGGTTGAAACACCTTCATACGACTATGAAAACGTTCAAAAATGTCCTCGCACTCAGCGTGCTCCTGTTCGCATTTGTCATGAATGCACAGGTATTGGAAAGATCGGAATCCCTTGCTGATGGCACGGTGATTCCCGCTGGTGCTGAAATGATCATTGGTGAAGACGGAACTGTCCAGTATGTGGACGAAGGAATTATCCTTGCTTCTGTCAAAACCTTCGTGAGTTCAGCAGGTACCACGACCGAAATCACCAAACGCCTCCGTGATGGAAGCTATGTTCTGGTGGTCATCGCTCCCAATGGAACTGTCAGTAATCCCGTTCCCACCTCTGCTCCTACTCCTGTCACCCCAGGAACCGGAGGATCAGTTGGCGGTAGTGGTGCAGTACAGGGTCCTTCCGGAGCCAGTATCCCGAATAACCCAGCAACCGTGATCTGATTCTTTCATCAGTCTCAATTGTTGTAACCAAAAACCTCAGGATCACTCCTGAGGTTTTTTGCTATCCAAATTTCTGCACCTGACAGACAATCCATCAGCGTGCGGGGATCTGCCCAGAAGGGAACTCCCATCAACCCGAAGCAAGTGCCTCGTCAATACTGGAATGGATCTTCCAACCCTTGGACTCCTCAAATGCACGACACTCCTGAGAAATTTTGTCGTTCCCGATGATGTAGTATTTGAGGGTCAGCTCCATGCAGTTTTTCATGGCATCGAGCAGGAGTTTGATCACGTTCATGTTGAGCACCTCGAGGTCGTGCACATCAAAAACCACCTTCTTGAGTCCGGCATCCACTGCTTTTGAGATTTTATCGATCAGGAACCCATTGACCTCGTTGATGGCGTGAGTGGTCGGATTCGCTGGCAACATGACCTTCAGGTAGTCCTTTTCGATCACAAAGTATTTCTCAGAGGTATCCAAGTTTGCAGCATTGGCGATCTTGGTTTCGACCTCGTGAAAATCAATCGGTTTGGTGATGATGTTCGTAAAACCGGTATCCTGCGCTCGTGTCTGCTCGTGCAAGTCTGTTTTCACCACCAGTGCAAAAATGGGAGTGTATTTGTTTCGAGGATTGGAACGAAGAATGCGAAACAGCTCGATTCCCTGATCACGCGGCAGCGAGAGACTGATGATGATGATATCCTGCTTGCTCTCCTGAGCTGCATCAATGGCCTCCCCTGTTGACGATACACAGTTAACCGTCCAGGCGGGATTCGAAAAGCCCGTCTTGAATTGCTCTTCAATCGCAGGTTTGTCTTCAACCAGAAGAATATTGAGCGGGTCGGTCAACTTTTTGCGCACCTCCTGTTGCTCGGAAATCGGACGCAGGTCGATCACACGCCCAACCTTTTCAATCAGTGTGTCTTCGCTGAACGGTTTGACGATGTAGTCCCGAATACCGATCTTAGCAATCTTCAACACCGTTTCCTTGCCAGCCTCTGCAGTCAGCATGATCACCGGAATGTGACGTAGATTTGCATCCGCTTTCAGCTTGGTGAGCATCTCGATTCCGTCCATCACGGGCATCGTGATGTCGAGAAGGATCAGATCCGGGGCTTCTTTGCTCGCCGCTGCGAGTCCTTCTACCCCGTTTGTAGCTTCAGGAATTTCAAGATCAAAGTCCTTGAAGGCCTTTTTCACAATCATTCGTACGGCCTTCGAGTCATCGATGGTAAGGAGTTTCTTGCTCATGCTCGTGATTCAGAATGATGGATTATTCGTCACCCTTTCGGATGAAAAGATCGGCGACAAAGCGCTGTCCTTCGGTGTCAAAATAGAAAGTTTCCCGCTGAGCCTGTGAAGTCGACTCCACCGTAAATGCGGTTCCACGCAGAATGGAAGGGATCGTCAGCTGGCAGCTGTAGCCCTTATGGCTCAATTGGTTCTTAAACCCGCCCACGGTCATGTTCGCAAGTTCTCCGAGGGCGTCATTGATCGTCTCATGGTCGTCGGCATCCACATCGTCCATGCCCAACATCTGCATGGTGAGTGAACGTGCGAGACTCACATCCATGCAAAGGTAAACCATTCCGTAAATTTTTCCGCTGAATCCCACATTCGCTGCAATCATCTCCGATGTGGTGCTGAATGCCGGAGTACAATGCTCTTCCGAAGGCACGGAGGACTCATGTTTATCGAGGTCGACCTGAAGACTCAGCATCGTTTTGAAAACGTCCTGAACCGAGGACATCATCATTCCGACGAGTTCTTCTTCTGGAATATCTATTAACTTTGACATATGTTTGGAACTAAGGATTTCTGAATTACTTCACGCCTGGATCGGGAACCTCTATCCCTTCGATTCGATACTGGTTAATCTTATTTCGAAGGGTTCGAATACTGATATTGAGCATTTCGGCGGCATGCGTGCGATTACCTTGGGTCAGGTCGAGGACGCGAAGGATGTGATTTCGCTCCAAGTCCTCGAGAGTCACCACACTACCCGCTTCCTGTCCATCCATTGAATAGTCGTCCATTCCGCTCGATTCACCCTCCAGAACGGCTACATCAGCTACACTTCCGTTCCCCTGCACCGAAGGCACGGGTTCGGACATGCGGATCAACCCCAAGTTGGATGGAGTGATGTAACTGTTGCTGTCGCTCAGGATCACGGCTCTCTCTACGGTATTTTGAAGTTCACGGACATTTCCGGGCCAATCGTGGCTCACTAATGCTTGTTCGGCAGTTTTTGAGTATCCTTTAACCCGATGCCCATGTTTTCTCGAAAATGTATGAAGAAAGCGCTCAGCCAACAGCATGATGTCGTCCTTGCGTTCCCTAAGTGCCGGAACATGAATGGGAAATACATTCAAACGGTAGAACAGATCCTGCCGAAACCGGCCTTCCTTGACTTCCTTGATCAAGTCCCGGTTGGTCGTCGCAAGCACCCTTACGTTCACCTGTATCGTCTTGTTGCCACCCACGCGCTCAAACTGTTTTTCCTGCAGGACCCGCAGGAGTTTGGCCTGCAACTGCGGTGAGATTTCACTGATTTCATCGAGCAGAATGGTTCCATTATTGGCCAGTTCGAAGCGTCCCTCCCGACGCTGTGTCGCACCCGTAAACGAGCCCTTTTCATGCCCAAAAAACTCGCTTTCGATCAGGTTTTCCGAAATCGCAGCACAGTTCACACGAATAAAAGGATTGGCCGATAAGGAACTGAGACGATGGATGTCATTGGCAACCATTTCCTTGCCAGTACCATTCTCTCCCATGATCAGTACCGTTGCCTCTGTTGCTGCAACCTTGCGAATCACGTTCTTGAGTTCCTTCATCTTGGGGGACTCTCCGATGATTTCACTCTTGGCGCTCGCCTCTGTATTCAGGTAGCGACTGACCTTCACCAGCTGTGAATAGGACTCCGCCTTCTTCAGAGTCACTTCTATCTGGTCTGCGGAAAAGGGTTTGATGATGTAGTCAAATGCGCCCAAACGCATGCACTTCACTGCGGATTCCACAGAACCATAACCAGTCATCATCACCACCATGGGTTTGTCCGGATCCTCAGCAATCCGCTCCAGCAGTTCGGTGCCATCTCCATCCGGCAATCGCACATCCAACAGAATCAGATCAAATTGATCCTTCGCAAGATAGGCTTCGCACTCCGCAATGGAGGAGGCACTCGCCACAATGTAACGCTTGTTTCGCAGTTGCTGTTCGAGCGTCTTTCTGATGATCATTTCGTCATCAACCACGATAATTTTGTCAAATGCCATGCTATTGGGTCACTGATGTCGGGGTTCAGATCGGTAAATCCTATGAAAACCAAGGATTTTTACCACAAATAACGGAAGGATTCACGAAATTTAAAGGCCATATCCCAAATTCTATGCCATGATGCTATCCGCTTCCCTTGATCCTGCTATGCAAGGGTTGATCTTTTTCAGAAATTCTCCGATGCTTGCTACTTCAATCCAGCATAGCCTGCCGCGTGAAAACCACACCCATCAACTTCACCACCTTTCTCGAACCCCACCTCATTCGTTTCTGGAAAGGCCATGCATCCTGCGACGGGAAACACATCGAGGTCCAACGCACCCACAACCTCAATCTCTCCCAGACAACACTCAACGCGATTGCACGGGAACCCGCTGGCACGGCAACTCTTCTCGGCAGCATTCAATTGGTGCAGATCCCCCAGCAGGAAAAAAATCCTGCGATTAATGCCCTCATACATCTGCCCCATCTTGACCAACCCACGCCGTTGCTCATGGTATTCAAATCCGCTGGTGACAACGAAAAATGGGCCGAGCGCCTCGTGAAGCGTCTCGAAAACCTGATGGCAAGTGCACCCAAGCCAGCAGAACCGGAACCCACTTCCACCAGCGAGAGTGCTCCATCAAACTCATCTGCTGATGCTGACACGGATGCATCGGAGACAACCGATGAACCTGCTTCCGAATCCTCCGAAGCATCGACTCCAGAACCGCCGGAAAAACCAAAACCTAAACGTCCAACAGCACCTCCAGCCAGCGAGTAAACCTACTGTCCAGGGATTCGGTGTTTTTCGTAAATGCCCTTGATGGATTCCATGGAACGTTTGGGAGGATTGGAGCCTACCTTCGGCAACAGCGCCTTCAGCAGCAGCTGCTCGTTCTCACGATCAAGCAAGAGGATGCGCATGATCTTGTTCTGCGCTGTTTTGAGCTTTTCCTGAATGGCTGGCAGAATTTCAGGAGATTGCTCATGCAAGGTTTTGAGCGCGGCGAGCGAAGCATCCAACTGTGGTAACAACTCCCGCTTCTGCGCAAGCAGCTCATCCTCAACCTCTGCTGGCTGACGACGCAACATGCGATTCTCCTCACTTAGAATGGCAAGAATATCCTCGCACAAACGCAGATGCTGATCCACGACCTCGCTGTTCGTTGCTGCACACATTTGTAGAAAGTATCGAGCACAGCTCAGCAATTTGCAATCACTTCTGACAGGAGTTCCTTCAAGCAGGAAGCGGGAATCTTTCCCTTTGCATCATAGGGAAGGGCATTCACCCACTTCCATGTTTTGGGAATCTTGTATGCCTCAAGCCGCTGCTCCAACGCTCGCCGTAATACCGATAGCTCACGCATCTCATTATCAGGCATCGGCACCAATGCACAGACAACCCGCTGCCCCCACTCCAAATCCGGGACTCCGGCAACCAGGCAATCCGCCACGCCCGGAACGGATCGCAGCACCTGCTCGACCTCCCTCGGATTGACCTTTTCACCACCAGTGATGATGAGATCGTCCATGCGACCCCTGACGTACAATTTTCCATCCCGCGTCACGCTTCCAAGATCACGGGTACCCCAACCTGAGCTGCACATGCGTTCGAGTTGAAGCACTCCCTGTTCGTCGATTCGGACATACCCGTCGCACAAGCTCTGCGACTGTAGCAGGATTTCCCCTTGCGCCAGTTCCTCCGAATCCGTTCCCGAATGATCCCCCGTGTCGATGCGCACTTTGGTTCCCGAAAACACACTCGCACCCCTGTCCCAATCCCCTTCCCGACAGATTGCATTGGCCGCGATCATGCCCAGCGTTTCGGTCATGCCATAAGTCAGCCAAGGATGAATCCCGGCATCGAGACAACAGCGCATCAGGTCCACCGGGCAGGGTCCACCGCCAAGGATCACAAAATCAGCTGCGCGCAGTTGCTCAAGGCCCTCGTCCTCGTGCAGCATACGGCGCAACTGAGTGGAAACCAGTGACAGCCATTTTCCTTTGGGTTGACGCATCCACCTGCTTCGGGCCGATGCCTCCACTCCATAACTTGCGCCAGAGCATAGGGAACGCATCACCTGCATCCACCCACTGACATGCCAGAGTGGCAATCCGTGCACGTAGTGAAAATCCCCAGCTTCAGTTGGTCTGCCGAAAAAATGTTGTGCTACCGCCTGCACTGCCGCCTGCACTGTTTCCTGTGAGTGAATCGCAAACTTGGTGCGACCCGAACTCCCGCCTGTCGGAATCAATAGCCGTTGCGTCAAACTCAAATCACCCAACCCCACTTCCCTGAGTCGATTTCCGGTCATCGCCATGCGTTCCCACCCGCTCCCACCAACCACCCAGTCCGGGCTGACGGTGCGGGCCAGTTGTGCAAGTGACCCGGATTTCCAGTTGGGTGGAACAAACCACGTGGTCGCACCCCATCGCAAACTTGCAAGTGCACCTCCAATCCACAGCTCGGGATTTGGCGAATGAATCCAGACATGGCAGGGTTCTGTCGAGGACTCGGATTGACCACGGGTCAAATGGCGTAGTCCCGACTCGTAGGCATTCAACGCCTGATGAAGTTCATTTGCTTTCAACCAGTCGATGATGGATGCATCCGTCCACATGCTCATGCCAATCGCTCCCACACTTCCGATGCACTCACCTGCCCAGGCACATACACGTTGCCCCGATGTGGATAACTGAGTTCATCTTCAAATACATTCTGAGTCTGCAAACCCGGCACCCGCTCAAACGGAGCCAATTCCAGCAAACTCGAAAACCCGATGGCCGTCTCAAAAACAGACGAGATGACGACGCGTGCCATCGGGATCTGCATCTCCCGTATCCAACGCAAATCTCCCAAGCTGGGTTTTGCGACAAAATGAAAGTTATTCAAATCCTCCGATTGCAGACCCAGGCCCGGCAGGATGGAGAGAGATTCATCGAGCGCGACAGGGATCGGTGACTGTTGCGCAAGCGTTCGCAGATCCTCAAAAATCCAGCGATCCAGGGGCTGTTCCAGAAACTCGATCACATCCTTGTAGACGTCCAGCGCTTCCACCCAACGCATGGCCGTATCCGGTTTCAATCGCTCGTTTGCATCGAGCCGCAACCGCCACCCGTGCTGCTGCGCGGCTTTTGCCAGTTTACACACTTGCTCTATTTCCTGCATCATCTCCGCTTCAGGTGCACCAATCTTCAGTTTCCAAACCTGAGACTCCCCAGCTGCAGGGATCGATTCCAATTCATCCGACTGCAAGAGTGCCGCACTGATCACCTTGCCCTGAAATCCCTTACCTTGAGTTGATGTTCGCATCGAGCCTCGGGCACATTCGAGCGCGTATCGCAGGCACGGATATTCCTGAGGATCCAAACTGTCGATGCCGTCGTCCCGGATCACTCCACAAAATCCTTTCAGAAGCAATTCCGCCCGATGAACCGATTCCGAACCAAACGATTCGAGAGGAGCAACTTCCCCATATCCGACATGGCCTTGATCGTCGTCGAATCGAATCAAGATGCCCGAACGCACCTCCGCAGGGTAGGCACCCAATCGAATCGCACGATTCAACTTCCGGCGGTAAGGGCGAAACTGCAAACGGTAGCGCATGATGAACCGAACTTGATCTTCGGAGTCTCCAGTATGACTTGCATGAAGTCAAATGCACACCGATTCCCTCGCTCAACACTCAACCAAAGGCACACTCGACTCGAACGTCAGCGTCGTATGCTTGCCTCAATGGAATCGCCTAATCTGGAAAATCAAGATTTGACGACCTGCGGTGTCAGCCTAAGCTTGGCGACGATTGATTCGAGGAAGCACTAACCCATCAACGCATGACCGAAGGTGAGCAAAGGTAAAAAAATCCTGGTAATCGACGACGAACCCGATGTAACCGATTTGCTGGAATACAAACTCAAGAGTGAAGGTTTCAGCGTCCGCACTTCCAATAACCCAGCCCTGATCCTCGGCGAGGTGAAGGACTTTCTTCCCGATTTGATCGTTCTCGACATCATGATGCCCGAACTCGATGGGCTTCAAGTGTGTCGCATGATTCGCTCCAATGCATCATTGGAACGCATCCCCATTATTTTTCTGACCGCCAAGGGGGAAATGGAAGATCGCGTGGAGGGCCTGGAAGCAGGTGCCGATGACTACCTCAGTAAACCCTTCAACACGAGGGAACTGGTCCTGCGGATCCACTCCATTTTCAAGCGCATCGGCGACGGGGATGAACGAAAATCCTCCACCTTGTCGGTCGGCGGCATCACCATCGATATCGAGCGACACCGTGTTACGATCCGAGGTGAAGACCTCACCCTGACTGCAACCGAATTTCGCCTGCTACACCTGTTGATGAGTCGCATCGGCAAAGTACTCAGCCGGGACGAGCTGCTCTCCCATGTCTGGAACTACAGTGCTGACGTTGAAACGCGAACCGTGGATACGCACATCCGTCGACTGCGTGAGAAACTCGGAAGCGAAGGGGACATCATCAAAACCGTCAGAGGAGTTGGTTACAAGATTGTCGATGTGTCCTGAGTTCTCACTTCCCTGCACTTCCAGCAATCTTTGTGGATGACTGATATCTTGCTCATTCTGCTGGCCCTCGCCAGTCTGTTCCTGGCGTGGCAGTTGTTTCGAATCTGGAGCATCCTACAGGATTTTTCTGAGGCGATTGAACATCGCAATCCATACCTGCAACACACACCGTCCCGCACGGTGAAGTTCTTTCGAATAGACCTACTGATTGAACACTACACGCGCTTGCTTGACCACGAGCGCCGCATGCAGGGATTTGAATTGGAAATGCAAAATCAGATCGAAGCCGTGCTGGGAAAAATCCAGGAAGCCGTGTTCTCGATCGATTCCAACAACATCATCATCCACGCCAACCAATCCGCATGCACGACCTTCAACGAAGGCCGCCCCATCCGGGGAAAACGCATGGAGGAACTCATTCGCAATCCCGAATTTCTCGACAGTGTGCATCACGCAAAGCGCGGACGTTCGCGTTTCAACAGGGAAATCGCCATGCGCGTCTCCGGTAAGTCGCTCTGGTTTGAAGTTTCGGCCACGCCCATCCCCAAATCAGCCGCCCACCCCTATGGTTCTATCATTTTTGTGTTTCACGACATCACTCGACTCAAAGAACTCGAAACGGTGAAAAACAACTTCGTGGCCAATGTCTCCCACGAACTCAAAACACCCATCACAATCATCAAGGGCTTTACCGAAACCCTCATCGACGAAGGCCATGCGATGGATGAGCAGACTCGCTCCAAGTTCCTGAAAAAAATCGAGACCAATTCCGAACGCCTGCATTTGATCGTTCAAGATTTGCTCACTCTCTCCCGTATCGAATCCGAACCATCCTATCTGCAAAAAACTCCTACGCCCATCAAGCCCATGCTGGAAGCTGTGGCAGATACCACACAATCCCTGATCCGCCCTCAGCAGCACTTCACCCTCAACAATGAGGCAGGGGATATTGTCGTTCCGATGGATGAATTCAAAATCAGCCAGGTACTGCAAAACCTGATCGACAATTCCATTCGTTACGCCGACGAAGACAGCCACATCGAGTTACACGTTTTCACCCGAAGTGAACCGCAACCCCGTCTCATTTGCCAGGTAATTGACGACGGAAAGGGCATCCCTGAAGCGGATCTGCCCAATATTTTTCGACGATTTTATCGTGTCGATAAGGCTCGGTCACGATTGCGTGGCGGCACTGGACTCGGGCTAAGCATCGCCCGGGGCATCGTGCAGCTGCACAACGGTGATATTTCAGCCCACAACCGGAAATCCGGAGGATTGTGCGTCGAGTTTCATCTACCGCTCAATGAAGTGGACGAAGCTTCGCCCACTTCGCGTCATTGACCTTTCCCAAACTCCGGCCAAGGGACGACAAACGCCGATTTGATTCGCTGCAGCACCCAGCCCATTACCGGGTGCCGACAATCTCATACCCATTCTTGTTAATAACACTGATCATCAATCACGTTTCCGTAGGGCTCGCGTTCACCGCGGTGCCGCATCTTGTGAGGTAACGGAGGTCTCCGACTAGCGAAGACCCTACGTTTCTGTTCAGTGAACAAAACCAGAACCCGTGTCAGTTGTGACGGACTGCCGAATCCGATGACGATTCCCGATCATCCTTCTCTGCGGTTTCCGGGCGATCCGGGTTCACGGACGCTGCTTCCGAATCAGAAGCAGGAGGATTCACGGCTGATGCCTTCTCAGATTTTGATTTTCCTTCGGTTTCGGTAGAGGCATCGTCATTGACCACCATCACATCGGCGGTCTCAGATGGCTCTGCAGTCGCCGTGTCGGAATGCCGAGCTGTTTCCGGATTCAAAGGAAGGCTTTTGCGGGCAGCTTTACCCGTCTTCACCCGCACTCCGACTACCGTCACGTTAATATTTCCCAACTTGCGAATGCCTAATCCCTCCTGCAGAGCCTCGCGCAGGTGCTGTTGCAGGATCTCCGAAACCTCTGCCAGACGACGACTCGGCAACAGCCGAATCTTCACATTGATCTGGAGCTTTCCCCGGCGATTGTGAATGCTAACCCCTGGCTTGTGTTCGATATCCACCTGCTCCGACTTGGAACGGATGATATCCACAAGCGCAGCTCGCGAGATCTCAACATAACCGTTGTTGTTCGCAAATGCCCGCACTCGGGAAGGTTGCCTGCGGGAAAGCAGCACGAGCAATCCTGCCGCAACCAATAGCAACAGCAGTGAGCCATAGACCCAGGGATCGCTCAAATAGGTGCCGACCGCCTGCAAGCCAGCCCAGACCGACTGCCATAGCCCCTGGACAAAGCTCTTGAAACTATCCATCAGTCAGCCTTGGTTTCCTTTTCCGGTTTCGGCTCGGAAGTCTTCTTTTTGGAAGCCTTTTCGGTGCTCTCCTTGGCAGGGGCTTCGTCAGTTGTTTCTGGTTTTGGACGAGCCTTCTCAACCTTGTCGATGAAAACATCCACCTTGGTTACCGATTTGGACGTCATCTTCGCAATGCGGTCGATCACGAGACTTTGGATCGTGTAGGCAACACTTGCCAATTCCACCCCAAACTGGAGCGACACCCTGATCTCGATGGAATATCCACCTGCCTCGTCTTCGCTCACACGCACACCGGAGCGGTTTTCACCCTTGTTGGAAAAGATACCGGAGATGGCATTGGAGGATCCACCCAAAACATCGACCACCCCATCCACTTCGAGCGTGATCATGCGCACCATGTTTTCGACAACGGGCAGCGCGATTTGGATTTCACCCAGCTTGCCCTGATCATCACTGATCTCGGGTACACCGGCATCATTACGGATTTCTTCAGAATTCAGTTCATTCATGATAGGAGGTAAGTAAGTTACTGTAGATTGAGTTTATCGATGTTGTCTGCAATGAAGCGGGTTGTTGTCTCCCCGCGCTGAAAAGTGGGATTTCCCAGGATTGCTTTCAGGAATGTCGTGTTGGTTTTGATACCATGAATTATACACTCATTTAGTGCTCTGTCCATTCGCTGGATGGCCTTCTCACGATTTTCACCAACCGCGATCACCTTCGCGATCATGCTGTCATAGTGAGGTGGAATGTGATACCCGCTGTAAACATGGCTGTCCACGCGCACCCCCAAGCCGCCTGGAGCATAGAAGAGTTCAACCATGCCCGGACTGGGCATAAAATTCTTCTTCGGGTCCTCCGCACAGATACGGCATTCGATCGCATGTTTGCTGAATTTCACCTGTTCCTGTGTGAAGCTCAGCGGCAGTCCGGACGCGATGCGCAGCTGTTCCTGCAACAAGTCCACTCCCGTAATTTCTTCGGTGACCGGATGCTCCACCTGGATGCGGGTATTCATTTCGATGAAATAAAAACTGCCATCCGTATCGACAAGAAACTCGACCGTGCCCGCATTTTCGTAGTCCACCGCTTTTGCCGCCTTGATCGCAGCATCCCCCATCTGCTGGCGCAGTTCAGGGGTCAAAAAGGGAGAAGGAGCTTCTTCGATCACCTTCTGGTGCCGACGCTGGATGGAGCAGTCCCGCTCCCCGAGATGCACGACATTGCCAAAGGAATCTGCCAAAATCTGAAACTCGATGTGGCGCGGATTTTCAATGAACTTTTCGATGTAAACATCCCCATTCCCAAACGCTTTCTCCGCCTCGTTTTTGGCAGTGGCATACTCTTTGGCAAAGGCCACTGCATTGTGCGCCACGCGCATGCCTCGACCTCCACCGCCAGCAACTGCTTTGATGATCACAGGAAAACCGATTTTCTGTGCTGTTTCGATCGCTTCCTTCTCAGATGAAAGCGGTCCATCGCTACCCGGGATGATGGGCACGCCAGCTGCCTTGACCGTTTCTCTGGCAGTCGCTTTGTCGCCCATGAGTCGAATGGCCTGGGGTGAGGGTCCGATGAATTTGATGTTGCACGACGCACACTGCTCAGCAAATTCCGCATTCTCTGCAAGAAAACCGTAGCCGGGATGAATGGCATCCACATCTCCAATCTCGGCTGCGCTGAGAATGCGTTCCACGCGCAGATAGCTCTGGTTGCTCGGCGGTGGACCGATGCAGATGGCCTCATTCGCCAATTGCGTGTGCAGGGACAATTCGTCCGCCTGTGAATAGACTGCAAGGGTTTTCACGTCGAGTTCCCTGCACGCCCGGATGATGCGCAGAGCAATTTCTCCACGGTTCGCGATCAGTACCTTTTTGAACATGATGTCTGGATCTATCGGGTATCAGTGCGCAGTCTGGCCTCAGGCCTTCACCTTGAACAGGGGCTGCCCAAATTCAACCGCATCCCCGTCCTGAACGAGGACTTCCACAATCGTCCCGCTGACTTCCGACTGAATCTCATTCATCACCTTCATTGCCTCGATGATGCACACCACCGTGTCAGCCGATACTTTTTTGCCCTCGGCAACAAAGGGTTCACTGTCCGGCGAAGGTGCACGATAAAAGGTTCCAACCATCGGAGATTTGATCACATCGGTCCCGGCTTCATTCGCTGCAGGTGCTGGAGCTGCCGCAGGTGCAACCGGTGAAGTCGCAGGCGCCGTTGGCGCAGGTGCATACACAGGCGTATGCACGGGTTCAGCTCCACGACGAATCCGAATCGAAAAATCTCCCTCATCGAGTTCAAACTCTCTCAGGTCATTTTCAGTGATGATTTCAACTAGTTTGCGAATCTCCGTAATATTCATGCTGTTGTTATATCGATGATAGAAAAGATCGTTCGATGAACCCAAAAGACGCACTATCCGACAAATCGATTCAAAATGCAATCGAATCCATGTTTGCAGCGCTTCCTCACTCTCCTTCAAGTTCAGGGATTCCCCTTTTGCAACCCACAATCTTCCCGCTGCTGGATTGACTCCAGTCCTGTGCGATTTCAGACTCCCTGCTGTATGAGTGATGCACAGCAAACCCCGTCAACCCAACTCACCGGGCAGGTTGCCGCGATCATTTCCTCCACCCCTGACCGACCTTCGTGGGACGACTATTTTATGTCGACAGCGCTGTTGATCTCAAGCCGTTCAGCCTGTGAGCGCCTGCATGTCGGTTGCATCATCGTATCAGGAGGAAACCACAAAAATCGCATCATCGCCGCTGGTTACAACGGATTTCTGCCCGGTGCGCCACACACATCGCGCGTGAGAGACGGACACGAACAGGCCACCGTACATGCAGAGCAAAATGCCATTGCAGATGCAGCACGACGCGGGATACCGCTCGAGGGTTCCACAGCCTACATCACCCATTTTCCGTGCATCAATTGCGCAAAGATTCTCGCTGCAGCAGGTATCAAGCAAATCAAATATCACCTGGACTACAAAAACGATCCCTTCGTCTGTGAGCTGCTTGCCGAATCAAAGATTACCATAGTGAAGCACTAATTGTTCCTCATGCACCCTACCCGGGATCTGCCGCCTGCACGATCAGGCACTGACGCTTCTGCCCCGCTCCTGCAGGTTCGCGGCATGGGGAAGCGCTATCCCGACGGCTGGGAATTGCAGCCCTTTGATCTCGAGGTCCACCCTGGCGAAATCGTAGGTTTGCTTGGACCAAACGGAGCAGGCAAAACCACAACTCTCGAAGGCATCCTTGCGCTTCGCCCACCCGACACGGGAAGCGTTACCATCCTGGGAATGGATGCACTGGCAAATCCGCTGCCCTGTCGGGAACACATTGGTGCCCTGTTGCAGACTACGGCACTGCCCGATGCCATGACGCCACTGCAAGCCCTGCGAATGATGGGCGCATTCTACCGCACCCGCATCCATCCCGGGGAGCTGCTTGAGGACCTTGGCCTCACGGATCAGGCGCACCAGCGCTTCCACACGCTGTCGGGTGGCCAACGTCAACGTCTCGCCCTGGCACTTTCTCTGGTCAACAATCCCAGGTTGTTGCTGTTGGATGAACCCGCAACCGGCCTCGACCCTGCCATGCGACATGAACTTCTCTCGCTGCTCGTAACACGAAAGAAACGGGGCAACGGCATCCTGCTGGCCACCCACCTGCTTGAGGATGCCGAACGATTCTGCGACCGGGTCATCATTCTTCACAATGGAGCACCGATTGCCTCGGGGACCCCGGTCGAACTGATCCGGCAAGCTGGACTTGCAACCGAACTGAATCTGCAAACCCAGCGTCCCGTGCAACTCGATTCCATCGGTCCCATCCGTGGAGCCATTCGCCTGCGAGTTCTCGACGACACGTTGCACGTGCTGACGAGCGACCTGCAATCCAGCTTGCTCGATCTGATACTGTGCCTGGAGCAACTGCAAAACCCACTGCTGCACCTCGACATGCACCCCCCCTCACTCGAGAGTGCCTACCTCGCCTTGACTCAAACAGAGTCGACTCCCTTTCCAGCCAACCTCAACCCTACACACTGATATGCGCGGTTGGTGCCAACACTTCTGGATCACACTGCAGCTCAACTACCAAAGCTGGCGCTCCCTGTCCTACGGGTATCTCATGCCAGTGCTGTTTCTGTTGGGATTTGGCAGCGTCTTTCAACAGGGACAACCGAGGTTGCTCGAACAGATGGGGCAAATCCTGACGATCACAATTCTGGGCAGCACCTGCATGGGCATGGCGACCGCCCTGGTTTCAGAGCGGGAGCGCGGACTTTGGCGACGCTATGAACTTCTGCCCATTCCCACGCATTATCTATTACTCAGTGTCGCAGCCGTTCGCCTGATCATCGTGCTGTTGGCGGTGCTGCTGCAACTTGTCCTCGCCCGCTGGATCTATGGAACCCCATTTCCGACACATGGATGGGCCTTCGCCGCCATCTTACCAGTGGTCTTCGGCGGGTTTCTCGGACTTGGCCTGATGCTTGCCGCCCTCGCAAAGGATGTTCCATCCGTTCAGGCTCTGGGGCAATGCATCTTCCTTCCCATGATTCTCATCGGCGGAGTCGGCATTCCTCTCTCTGCCCTGCCGGACTGGGCAGCACGTGTCGCATGCTTCATGCCTGGGCGCTACGCCGTCGAACTGCTTCAAGCCTGCTACCGCACCGAAATGCCTCCTTGGACCGATCTGCAGTTTGCCCTGCTCTCCCTCGTTGGGATCGGCGCATGTGCCAGCATCGCGGCCTTTCGTCTGGTGCGCTGGGATACCTGTCTACACCTTTCCCGCTCATCAGTGGGCTGGATCAGCTTTGCGCTGATCGCCTGGGCTGGAGTGGGAGGCCTTGCGATGGTAACAGATCGCACCGCTTCATCCATTCCGCTCAAGGGACCCGATAGCTTGCTGATCGGTCAAAACGAAATTGCTCAAATCTCTTTTGAAATCCTACCGGAAGATCACGGTTTTTATGCTCCGCTGGCTCCTCCTCTTGCAGGTCAACGCCTCACCCACCGCATGACCGAATTGCAGCCACGCCTGAACGCATGGGCACCCGGAAAAATGCAGGACCCCATGCAAACAACACTCAATCTGCTCAGTGTAGCCGCCATCGCCGACATCAGCCAGGACCGCTCCGAGGCGATTGTCGCCCGCATGGTCTTTGATCAGCTGAAGCTGCATTTTGATGAAGCAACCCTGACTCACACTCTCGCCTGGGTGATCCTGAACCCCGACCAGGGAAGGGTCATCACCTCCGCTCCCGAACTGGGATTTGTACACCAGGTCAATCCGCAAATCGCCCGGGAACGCTGCGACTGGTATGCGCGCAAGTTTCTGGGCAGGTTGATTGGAAAAATCCCGGAAAACCCGTAGCCTCACACCCGCCCCGAACCCATGGATCGGGTTTGACACAAGCGCTTGCTGATCCACCAGCTCAAGCCTGCGATGGCAAACACTGCTCCCGCAATCCAGGCACCGTGCACAGCGTTCACGGATAACGCTCCCGCAATCGCGTAAATCAGTGCTGGTGGAAATGCTCCCAGTGCACTGGCAATCATGACACGCTTCCAGCCCATGCCGACAAGTCCCGCCATAATCGAAACCGTCTCGCTGAGGATTGGCAGCATGCGCGAAATCACAATCGCCAAAAGTCCATACTGTTCAAACAGCTGCAGCACTCGGTCCTGTTCAGCCTGAGCGATGTGTCGCGAAACCCATGCCTTGCAGTATCGACCGATCCACCAGCCCAGCATGGCTCCACCGATTGATGCCACCCACGAGACTAGAAATCCAACGCCAACGCCCAGCATTGCACCATGCGCCATCATCACCACCGATGATGGAACCGGAATGAACACATCTGCCAACAGCAATCCACCGCCAATCAGCGCGGCCCAGCCCGCACCCTGTTGCATCGTGCTCGAAGGGTCGTTCAACCATTCCACACCCATCCACTGCACTCCGACAAATCCTGCTATTACAAACAGGACGATACATGCCGCGATCATTCCATAGTGCTTCATTCCTGCCAACGCATCATGAACATGCGCTACATGCAATCAACTGAAAAGGCAGCCCATCGGCATCCACAACAACCGTGGGCGGATACCCGAGCCTATGGCTTCAAAAACGTTAACAACTATCGCTTGCGGGTGATCGCCTTATGCGGATAGTAAACAAAAAAGTCCCCATTTCTTGGTGGAGACCCAGTGGCTGTGCCATCCGAAGCTTCATGCGTAGGATGGTGCTGAGGGAGGGACTTGAACCCTCACGACCTTGCGGTCACTAGAACCTGAATCTAGCGCGTCTGCCGATTCCGCCACCCCAGCAATCCAGGAAAACGCATATCAGAAGCAACGCAGCTACGCTTGTCAAGACCCGCATTCCAACAGAATGCAGAAATCTATGATTTCTAAGAATGGGGAGGTTTTCCCGGAAGCGAGTCCACCTCATCCATTCCATGGACATAGCGGATGCACTGTTGCATGGAATCCAGCAATGCCTTGATATTCACAGGTTTGGTGAGGTAATCATTCATGCCCGCATTCAAACAGCGCTCGCGGTCTCCCGACATGGCATGCGCGGTTAGCGCGACAATCCATAACTTCCGTTCCCGCTCCGTGTCCATCTCCCAGTTGCGGATGGCTTCCGTTGCTTCAATTCCATCCATTTCAGGCATGTGAATGTCCATCAGGATGAGATCGAAGGGTTCGGCCTGCACACGCTCGAGCGCCAGTCGCCCATTCTCGACAAAGGTTGCCTCATATCCGAGTCGTTTCAGGATCAGCCGAACTACTTTTTGGTTGGTTAAATTGTCCTCGGCAACCAGAATGCGAATGGGGAATCCGCGCCCAAGGCCATTGTTCATCAATTTCTGAAAATTCACTTTTGGATCGTTTCCGGCAGGTGGAATCTCAAATCCCTCAGGGCCTGGTACTCGTTTGGCCTGGACTTCAAAACTGAAGGTCGATCCTACGCCCTGCTCACTTTTCACTTCAATGTCTCCCTGCATGCGGCGGCAAAGGTTTCGCGCAATCGCCAGTCCCAATCCCGTGCCTCCGTATTTTCGAGTCGTGGAGGAATCCGCCTGGGAAAAGGGTTTAAAAATAAGGTCCAGTTTGTCTTCTGGAATACCAATACCCGTATCCTCAATCTCAACGCGAAGCCGCTGCAGCGATTCACCCGGCGTTGACATCACGTTAGCCCGAATCGCAATGCTTCCCTTCTCCGTAAACTTGATCGCATTTCCAAACAAGTTCACCATCACTTCCTTCAGCCTCGAATCATCCACTTCCAACCAAATATCTGAAGGGGGAAGTTCGGTCGTCACCTCAATGCCTTTGTCATGGGCCTCGTGTTGCAGCAACTCAACCGCTTCCTGCAAGACATTCACAATCCGGTTGGGTTTGGCATGGAAGGAAACCTCACCCGATTCCAGCTTTGAAAAATCGAGAATTTCATCCACAAGGCCAAGCAGACTCTTTCCGCTCAGTTGTACCATGTGCAGCCATTCCATGTATTCTTCCGGAAGATCACTGTCGAGCAGTAGGCTGGTGAATCCGATGATGCTGTTGAGCGGTGTGCGGATCTCATGGCTCATGTTCGCCACAAACTCACTCTTTGCCTGATTGGCCAGGCGAGACTCTTCAGCTCGCGCCTCTGAAATCCCAATTTGTCGCTTCAACTCCTCCTGCTTGCGATCAATCTCAAGCTGCTGCAAGCGATTCCGTATCGCAAGGGAAATGGCATCAACTGCCGCGACAATGATGCGCCGGTCCACGATTTTCCAGCGTTCCATGCCATCGATTTTTCCAAATGCCATGAACCCCCACAACTTGCCCTCTACCCACATGGGAACCAGAAACAGCGAGTTCGCGCCCGTTGCCTGCATAATGGGATGGGCAGTCGCCCAGGCAAACTCCGACTCCACCCGTTCAATCACGGCCCTGCGGTTCTGCAAGCGGCTTCGCCAGCTGGTTGCCGCACCCGCCCAGGGAAAGACCTGCTCCGACCAGGACTCGTCCGGAGCCATGCCCTGCCGATACCAGGAGTCCATGATGGCAAACCCATCATCACTGTGGCCCAGCAACGGGCTGGAATCTGGGTCGCAGGTCGCAATCAACGCAACATCCACCTGCAATGCCTTGCCAAGGCGCTGCAGCATCTCACGAAAAAAGGATTGTGTTGCCTGCGGTTCCCAGGCCGATCCATCGAGCAACTGGTTCATGGAGTGCACCAGTGCATGAATCAGTTGATCCCGGCGTGCGATTCGATGCTCTGCGACGCGCTCGAGCGTCACATCAACCACATGCACAAGGGAATATCCACCCCCAAGTCCATGGCCTCTGAGTTCAAAGCGCTGTTCAATCTGGCTGCGCGGATTGCATTGAATCTCGACCTGAGCCTCACCCAAATCCGACAGAGCCGCAAACCAGCGATCCAAGTCCCGTGCATTGGATGGACTCAGCAGATCCATCACCGTACAGCCCGGAGGGATTTCAGCACCATACCCAGTCTTCCGCCGCATTTCCTTGTTCAACTCAACGATGCACCCTTGCGCGTCGAGGATCATCACACCGCCAGGAGCGTTCTCCAATGTCATCTCAACATAGTCCCCACTCGTCGGCAATCGCTCGGAGTGGCGCTTCCACTGGGAAAGGTCCCAGCGTATTCCCTGAACCTCCACAACCTTGGCCGATGCATCCAACATCGGCACAAACTCATCGCGAACCCAATAAACGGACCCATCTCCTCGCACAAACCGGTATTCGAGCGCAGCAGGTTGACCCGATGTCAGCATGTCCAACGTTTTATCCATTCGCTGCCGATCCTCCGGATACACATGATCCCACCAGGTCTGTGGATGCTGCAGCAATGCATTGGGATGCATTCGCAGGATTTGCTCAGCATTGGCACTCAGGTGCTTGAGCTTCCACCCCTCACGAATATCGAATCGAAAAAACAGGGTGTCTCCCAGATGGGTTGGACAATTCAGCGTCGGATCCGGATCGTCCTTCGTGCCTTTCGAGGAACCAAAATACAGTGCTCCAAATACACTCATCGCACTGAATACCAGTGACTCCGTTCCGTTTCCACCCATCGAAGATGAAACAATTTCGCAGCCACAAATGACTCCAGCCACACAAGCAATCCTGCCCCAGACACGCCCCAAAGTCAGGTACCAGCGAAGGGGCATTTGAGGACAATAGGCAAAGCCCCCAAACGAAAGCGTGGTTTGACTGATGTTGTTGAGATGCATCCGAACGGTCTACATTCCATCGGATGCAAATGCGCTTCCTTAACCTGCAATCCTACCCAAATTCAGGCAAACAACGTGTAATTTGGGGGTTTTGATGCATTTTAACAGATTCTTCATCACTCGGTTGCGAGTGTCAGTCGAACGACAGCACATCGCTGCCCACACGTCCTGTCAGGACCGATGGCACGCGAATGCGTCCGTCCCCCAGGTGATAGTTTTCAAGGATCGCTGCGAGTGTTCGAGCCAAACCGAGTGCAGATCCGTTCAAGGTGTGTACCGGGACCACCTTGCCGTCTGCATTGCGAAAGCGAATGCCCGCACGCCTGGCCTGAAAATCTGTAAAGTTGCTGCAGCTCGAAACCTCCAGCCAACGCTGCTGCCCTGCCGCCCACACTTCCAAATCATACTGCTTGGAATGAGGAAATCCGATATCCCCGGTGCAAATCTGCAAGACGCGATACGGTAGTTCCAGTTTGCGAAGCATGTGTTCGGCGTTTTGGCGCAATTGTTCCAACTCCTCGAAGCTGGATTCAGGGTGTACCCATTTGACCAGCTCCACTTTGTCGAACTGGTGCAGCCGGTTCAATCCACGCACATCCTTGCCCCAGCTTCCAGCTTCTCTTCGAAAACAGGGTGTGTAGGCACAAAACCGAATGGGAAGTTCTGCGTCCTGCAGAATTTCATCGCGAAAATAGTTGGTCACCGGAACTTCGGCAGTCGGGATCAGGTAGAGATCATCCCCGGTAACGTGGTACATCTGCCCTTCTTTGTCAGGCAGTTGTCCCGTCGCTGTTGCACTGTCTGCGTTGACCAGCAGAGGTGCCTGAATCTCCTCGTATCCCAAGCTTGTTGCCTCATCGAGAAGAAACTGAATCAACGCCCGCGACAACCGGCTCAACGGGCCGCGATAGAATGGAAAACCCGCTCCGGTCACTTTGACACCGCGATTGAACTCCAGATACTTCGAAACGTTGGGGATGTCCCAATGCGGTTGACGTTCCTGAGTCTTGTCAAAACCCTCAGGCTCCCACTGATCCACCGCCACATTATCGGCTTCCCCCCGCCCCTCGGGAACGCTCTCGTGTGGAAGATTGGGGATGCTGAGCATTGCCTGTTTCCACTGTTCGTCGATCTGCTTCGTCGCCAGCTCCAATTCTTTCACATTGGCGGAGAGCTGCTTCATCTCCTGCACCTTTTGCTGAAATTCGGGAGACCCCTTGGGAAGACTGCGCATTTCCGAATTTGCTGCGTTTTGCTGTGCGCGCAATTGCTCAGTCGAGGTCACAATGCTGCGCCGTTTCTGGTCGAGTTCCAGCACCGCATCTACGTCGCACTGGAATTTCTTCTTTGCGAGACCGCGCTTCACAAAATCAACGTTCTGTCTGAGGAAATGGATGTCCAACATGATTCAAAAAGTTTAAGTGTTCCAACCTTTGCGGGCTTAGTGCTCACGAATGCACTTGTCGAGTGAATAGCACTTCACAGCCCTGAAACCCACGATCCAATTCGACACCTTGAGCATGGGTCTGCCCGCTATCTGCGAAAGAGAGTAGCGCAACAACCCATGGAGCCGATGCGTTCTATTTCGAGAGCATTGATCCCCGACGGGACTGACGCCACTTGTCGCGATGGTTGCGAATCCAGTCCAGCAACGCACGCTCAAAACCAATATCCCGTCCAATCTTTTCAGACTCCAACCATTTGTGTCGGAGAATTTCTTCACGCTCCTGCAGAAACTCCTGATACAAGCTGGATTTGTCAGCAAACATTGCTTTTTTTTCTGTTTCCTCAGCGTCGGCCATCAATCCCCTTCAAATTGAATGTGCTTTGATAATCGTGATGATTACCCAAACCTTAATTTGAATCAATCACATTCTACAACGTTCATTATTTTCCGCGCAATACTCAAAAAGGTTTGCCCTGCAACACCTTCCGGATCGGCCACTACCTGAGGGATTCCCCGGTCACCGCCCTCCCGAATGAAGGGGTCGAGCGGAATCTGCCCCAGCAACTCGGTGCCAAGCGCATCTGCAACCTTCTGTCCGCCCCCTTTTCCAAAAATGAACTGCTTGCTGCCATCTGCCAGATTCAGAAAGCTCATGTTCTCGGCAACTCCGAGTATCTTGACATTCACTTTTTCGAATAGACCGGCGCCGCGACGGGCAACGGTGTAGGCTGCGGTCTGCGGAGTCGTCACGATCAGTGCACCATCCAGCGGAAGGGTCTGCGTCAACGAGATCTGCGCATCACCCGTTCCCGGCGGAAGATCCACGAACATGAAATCCAACTCGCCCCAGTCAACGTTCTGCGCAAACTGCTGGATCGCCTTCATCACCATCGGACCCCGCCAGATCACGGGTTGATCCTCGTCGACGAGAAATCCCATCGACATGATTTTCACACCGTGACTGACCAGGGGATGGATTTGGTTTTCCGAAACCTCTGGACGACCGTTGGCCCCCATCATCAATGGAACTGAGGGTCCAAAAATATCGCAGTCCATGATTCCCACACGTTCGCCATTTCGCCCTTCCTGTTTGAGCAGTATCGCCACCGCTGCAGCCAGATTGCTCACAAAGGTGGACTTGCCGACTCCACCCTTGCCACTGGCCACCGCTATGATGTGCTTCACCCCTTCGAGTTGATCGGGCGGTGTGGGTGCGGACTTGGAGGCATTGGTTGAACCCGCCTCCGGGGCTGACTTTACAGAAACCACAACCTCACAGCCCTTCACGCCATCGAGCGCACTGACATTCTGCTTCACCGCCTCCTGAATCTTTCCCGGGATCTCCGCCTGGGCAGTGGTGATCTCCAGTAACACCTCCACCTGTCCTGCTTTGACCGTCAGGTCCCTGACCAGCCCAAAGGAAACGATATCCCGGCTGTAGCCCGGATAGGGAATCTTGCGAAGGGTTTCAATGACTTGCTCCTGAGTTACCATCAACAGGCACCATAAAATTCCGTTGCAAAATTGCAACACTGCCTCTCTTCGATTTTCCGTACTGGCAATTTCCTCAGCCAGTTATCAGACCACCCCCACTCAGCCTTCGCCCTTGCCTCCATTGCTGCGACGCTTGCGATTCCGCACATGCAGGGTTCCTCCACCATTGGAATTTTCAAGTCGCCGCACCTCAAACAGATCAATCGCCCGAAACAAATCGCTCAGCTTCGAAAATCCATAGTTGCGCGAATCAAATGCTCCCTGATTGGAGATGTGCGAACCGATCGGCCCCAGCGGCGCCCATCCATCTTCATCCTCCACTGCACTGATGGCAGTCCGCAGGCGATTGATCAGGCGGGTATCGCGCTTGAGCGTATCCACACTCGATGCCTTCTGCTTACGCTCGGTTTCCGCATTCTTGTTTTCATCAAGATACAGAAAATGCGAACAACTGTTCATGAATGGCACGGGAGTCTGCTTCCCTCCAAAACCAATCACTTTTTTCCCATCTGCACGCAGTCGCAGGATGAGCGGGGTAAAGTCAGCATCCGAAGAAACCAGACAAAATGTCTGCACTTGTTTCGTGTAAAGGATGTCCATCGCATCAATCGCCAGCGACATGTCGGTCGCATTCTTCCCCTTCACAATATCAAAATTCTGCACCGGTTGCACGGCATACTCATGCAGCACCTGTTCCCAGCCCGCCAACCCGCGTTTCTTCCAGTTGCCATAGGCACGTCGAATGTTGACCACTCCATAACTCGCGAGTTCCGCGATGATGAAGTCAATTTTTGCGGCGGGCGCATTGTCCGCGTCAATCAGGAGCGCAATGCTGTCGTGACCAGATGCCGAATGATCCATGGACGCAAGGTAAAGGGTTTATCGGGAAATGACCACTGTTTATTCCGGCTCCACCCTGTTCAGCCTCCACTCGCCAGCACATCAATGTGACCCTCCTGCGTTTCCACCCACACCCTTACCGCACCTTCCATCGATTGCATGAGTTCCAAAATGGCTTCACGATCCATCAAAAAACAGGCCGTTGACAATCCATCGACTAGTGCCGCATGTGGACCCATTACCCACACACGCCTCCACCGGGCATCCCGAACCACCTTCCCGTTCTGCAGGATGTGCGCGCCTTTCACCTCAAATCCCGAACTGCTCAGGCAGGCATTTTTCAATTCCCATTCGATCTCGTGCTTCGCACCGCACAACCGCGTGTTCCATCCGGCTCCTGCTGCTGTTCGCGCACCGCTCGCCTTGAGCGTGCTTCCACCCGCACTCAACAGAAAATCCCGCACCTCCATTTCCTCGAGCAGTCGGGAGAGCTCTTCCAATGCAAAGCCTTTGCCTATGCCTCCAAGATCGATCTGCAGTCCCGCTTCCAGGCAGCTTACCCTCGGATTTTCCGGATCGATCTGCAGGCTTCCTCTGCTGCGCCGCTCCTTCGCGCGCGCCCACTCTTCCTCGGTTGCAAGCACGGGTTCACCTTTCAGATCCCGCAACAGCTCCATAAACCCACCCGTTGCCATGTCAAAAACCCCATTCGTGATCACTTGCAACTCCATGGCCTGGATCAGGCACTCGTGACAGGTTTCACTGATCAACACAGTCTCCCCTGGATGCATGCGGTTGATGTGCGAGATATCACTGCCGTCACGAAATCGACTCAACCGGCTCTCAATAATCTGCAGGTCCCGAAACAGGAGGTTTGCAGCACTGTGAGCCAGCTCACGGTCCTCATGTCGAATCCAGCATTCGAAGTGGGTTGCCATCGCTTCTTCACGAAAGCGGTGAATCGGCGCATCTGCTGCCGGTGTGTTTGCACTGTTGAGCATTTCTTCAGTCATCGGAAGGATCAGATTCGTTAGGGAGACAGACATAGACCGGAACATTCGGACGCAGCGAAAACGGAAACAACTGGCGTTCCTTCATCCATCCCGGCTGTAAGGCAGCATAAGAGGCATCTGTCAGGATCCAAATGTTCGCAGTCGGACGTGGTTCTGTCCCCGGAACATACTCAACGCCATGGAAACGTCGCAGATACCACGGAATTGGCCAAATGTAGTCCCCCACTACCACAATGTCAGTATCGGATGCGGTTCCCTTTGTGCGCCATTCCAGAAAATGGGGAAGGTGTTCAATGTTCGCAGAGGTCGGAGCGTAGGCCAGCGGATTGCGCGGGTCAGAGTGGTAAACTGCATTGAGTCGATGAGCGTTCTGGAGCTGAACTCCCGCAAGCAGGATCAACACCACCCACGCCAGCCAGCGCAAGGGGGAAATCGACCATCCCCCTATCCATCGCGCACCTACGCCTGCAAGAAGAGCAGCATGCAACCACACTCCCAGCATCAACCATGGAGTTTTATAGGCTACGACAGTGTAGGAAATCAGCTGAACGACCGCGCTCACGCCCACAAAGCCTGCAAACCGACGAGTCCGCACATCCAAAGCCAATGCATGCTTCGGCGGAATCAGGCACGCCACAACCCCCGTAGCTGTCATTGCCCACAGCAGCCAGTCATAACTTCCAAAGGGTGCCTGGCGAATGGGCAAGAGCAAGTCAGTGAAATAATACGTCCAGGGCTTTTCATGCTCCACTGCCGTGCGATAGTGCCAAAGGGAGCGGATCGCATCCCCTGCACCTGCGGGATGACGCAGTCCATCCGTATACAGCAGTGCGGCAACTCCCAGTGCGAACAGAGCGGCAACCCCAAGCTGCACCCACCCCTGTTTCACCAACACCTTTTTGCGCAGATCTGGAGTCCACACCAGCAGGAACAGTGACGCACACCCCCAACCTGCAAACCAGATCAAGGCAGTCTGTTTCGTCGCCAACATGCATCCCGCGATCAGACCCAGGAGCCATGCACGTGTCCACGTCCGTTCATGCATCCATTGCCACCCGACCCATCCTGCAAGCAGTCCCAGAGCACCGAGCAGCGTTTCATGGATCACCATGTTCCCATAGTAGGTGAGCAGGCCGGATGTGCCTGCCACTCCCATCGCAATCAGAACACCAACCCGTCCCAACACCCGGGAAAATCGCACCAGCACCAGCAATGTGAGCAATCCCACCGCCCACACTGCTGCGCGCAAGGGGCGCATCTCCATCTGCGCGTAACTTTCATACCGAAACAGCTTTGCCGGCAAGCGCAACCAGGCATTGAGCACGGGTCCATGGTGATGTTCGGGGCTGAAAACATATCCGGCACCGGATTGGTCCTTTGCCAAAATCCAGGCATTTTCCGCCTCGTCTGTATGCACGGGTCGCAGATCCAGACTCTGCCATCGCAGGACTCCCACCACCAGTATCAATCCTGCAACCAGCGACCACACACCCATGCGTCCAAACATGGGACGCTCTCGAATGGCTGTCGGACGGTGTTGCATGGGGAAAGCCTAGCTGTTAGGATCTGGATTTGAAACCCCAAATTCGTCCCATTACCACCATGAATTTGTCCGAGTCAGCGCAGACCGCTCCCGAAGCAAACCTCAATGCGATTGCATCCCCCCAGCCCGCTCGCTGCCGTCTGGTACTGCCTCATTTCCAAAGTCTGCCCACCCTCAAGGCCTACTTGCCCGACCTGCTGCGATCCCTCAACTCCCATGCTGTGCCGGTGGAAGTAAAGATCGTGGATGATGGTTCATCCCGCCTAATGCAGAAGTGGATACTCAGCTGGACGAAGCGCCTGTCACAAACACATCCGGAATTACTGGATACCCAGTTGCTTGAGCAAAACCATGGAAAGGGATATGCCATACGGCAAGGTTGGAACGGTGTGTCAGATTCCATTGAACTGCTGGCATTTGTCGATGCCGATGGCAGCATTCCGGCAGATGCAGTTTCCAACCAGCTGCTGGCAGCGCTGCAGGAACCCCATCACCTGCACTGCGGCATCCGCCCAGCCCCTTCCCGTGCGACACGCTCTCTCAAACGACGTTTCATGGCCGCTTGCTTTGCCACCTACGCACGTCGCATGCTGAGGATCGAGGTCAAGGACCCACAGTGCGGGTTCAAGATGGTTCCCCGATCACTTTACCAGCAGTTGCACCGTCGCTTCAAAGTCAATCGCTTTGCTTTTGACTGCGAACTGCTCGCGCATGCAGCGCTCCTGAATACACCGATTCGGGAAGTGGAACTGCCCTGGGTGGAGTCTCCGACCAGCACCGTGCGCTCGATTCGCGACGGTTGGCGCATGATGCTGGATCTGCGCAGAATTCGCCGCTCTCTGCAATTGCGCAACCGTTTGCGGCGATCTGGCGACACCCACTGAAATTGAGAACTTCTGCGGAAGGCTGCATGGGGCACCCAAGAATCGCTTCCCTGCACGCCCCATCCGGCTTCACTGCGTTGAAGTGCGGACCGCTGCAGCCACTCAGATCACGCGCTGACAGCACTCATGATCGCCATGATCCAGGCAAGAATGACCGCACCCAGGGCTACCCATCCGGCCAAACGTGATACCCACTCACGGGAGAGTCCGGGAATCCACGAAACACTGCAGCCAATTCCCAGCCCCGCCATCAGTCCAAATAGGTGCCCCATGAAATCCGTATTCTCCCCAGAACTTCCCCACCAACCCAACACACCAAAGGCCACAAAAAGCGGTAGCATCAATTCGCGCAGGCGCAGCAACTCCCGTCGCAACATCAGGTGAGCCAGAGCATGCCCAGCCACCAGTCCCACTGCTGAGAATACAGCTGTCGACGCTCCGATGGCGGCAAAACTTTGCTCACCCCGCAAACTGGCGTTCAGGGTGTTGCCCAATGCCCCACTCAGCAGAATCAGCAACCACCCAAGTCTCACACCAAACTGCTGCAGGACAAAGAGCGAAAAAAAACACCCCATGCCAAGATTTCCGATCAGGTGGGCAGCGTCCGCATGCAGTGTGAGCGCAGTCAGTACACGCCACCATTGCCCCTTTTCATGAATAGCCTGCACATCCAGGCTTCCCGCCTCATTAACTGCAGTTCCCCAGAACTGCTGCGCCAGAAACATCAGAACGAGGATTGCCGCTGCCGGAAGAAATGCACCGATCCCGACCAGCCGAACTGGCTCATGTGCTTCCATCCGCTGTGGCCAGAAACGATTCTCGCGTCGTGATCGTTTCAATTGATTGATCACTTGTTGCGCAACTTGCGGCTGCACCCGTACCTCATAGCCCTGTTCTACCGGAACCATCCAATACGGCAGCCCCATGGACAGTATCAGCAGAGTGTCGTCATTGGCTTGGCGCGGGCGACGGTAGCGTCCCACGGTCACAAGTTCTGCCGGAATCTCCTCTTCCTCTGCTTTCATCCGATTGTCTACGAGTTAAAATCCATGCAAATCCACCGGGTGATCCCCCAAAAACCAGACTGAAGGTAAGGATCGAGTAGCCGTTCACGATCATCTCCATTCCGATAGATACCTGCCACATGCACCGATTCTGGTGTATTTCCATAATAAGCAAACCTCGATCAGAGAAATGTTACAATTTCCAAACCCCAAGCGATCTCGCTTTTTTTCTACACCCTCATGTGTTACATTTACGTCACATTGTTACAGTTTCGTAACATTGGATCGATTAGTTGTTTGAGAGCATTACCATCGTTGAACCCTTACCCAGGAACACCACCATGAAATCCATTACCCTATTCGCCGTCGTGCTCACCGCCTTCTGCAGCATCGCCAATGCCGCACCAAGCGACACCATTCAGGATCTTCCGGCACAAGTCATTCAATATGGATCGCTGCCTGCCCCAGAGGTGCAACCCATTCCCGCGCTACCTTCATCCATTGCTGATTCCGATGGCTATGTGCTGATGCGTTTCGAGATTCTTGAATCCGGACGCCTCGCCAACATCGAAGTTCTGGAGGCCAGTGATCCTCAGATGGCCAAGTTCTCCCGGGCAATGGTGCGTCGCTGGAGCTATGACAACCCTGGCGAATCCGTTGTTGCCCTACAGCCCATCGTCTTCGAAGCAGGATCGCATCGCCCCCTGCTGCTCGCATCCCGTTGACCCGAATCCAAGCCTTTTGAATCAAGTAGGTTGATTCAATTTGAGAAAAACACCCCGCACACAGCGGGGTGTTTTTTTATCCGACAGTGTTATATTGTTTCGGAAAACTCCGAAAGGGTGCGGGAGAATGCGGGATCCGGCTTCGCCTGAATCCATACTTCGTTTCCCGTCACGGGATGCTCAAACCGCAGGGATGCCGCATGCAGGAGCAATCGATTCACCTCAAACTGCTCCCGAAAAAAACGATTTTGCACTCCATCACCATGTCGCGTATCTCCAATAATGGGATGTCGCAAGTGCGCGAGATGTCGACGGAGCTGGTGTTTTCGTCCCGTCACCGGGTGAAGCCGCAACAGGGAAAACCGTGCGGTTTCATACCTTCCAACAGGTTTTTGGAACTCCACAGTTCCCAAGCTCTTCCACCGGGTATAGGCCTCCTGCTCAACTGCGGTGCAAGCCTGTGTGTAGGCATCCACCTCTCGCCGAAGCGGGGAGTCGACGCATCCTTCCCCAGTCAACCATCCCCGCACCACGGCGAGATAATGCTTCTCCGGGGAATGCTCCGCAAAGGCTTCCATCAGTCGTCGGGCAATTTCTGCATCCAGTGCAAACAGCAGCACTCCCGATGTCGGACGGTCCAGGCGGTGCACGGGTTGCACCCAGGCACCCAGTTGGTCACGTAATAACTGCACCGCAAACTCCGTGGCATCCGTATCCATCCAGGATCGGTGCACCAGCAGTCCCGTCGGTTTGTTGATGGCGACGATCCATCGGTCCTGATACAGCACTTCCAGCATTGTGCTCAAAACTGCATCGTTCCATTGCCCTGAACTCAAGTCCGAAACCCGAAATGATGCATTGACCATGGCATACTTCCGATTGACCGCTGCACTCGGAAATTTCTACGATGCAGACATGAAAATTTATACCTACAAGGGCTGCAGCACCTGCCGAAATGCCGTCAAATGGCTTCACAACAAGGGTCATGTGTTTGAGGAACTCCCGATCCGCGAACAACCCCCAACACACCAGGAACTGGAAACCATGCTCAATCATGTTGGAGGCCAGCTGCGCCGCCTCTTCAACAGCTCCGGACAGGACTATCGCTCCATGGGCTTAAAAGACCGCCTGCCCCAACTTTCGACCTCCGAAGCACTGGATCTGCTGCAACAGAATGGAAACCTGATCAAACGTCCGTTCCTGCTGACAGATGACTGGGGTACTGTAGGATTTAAGGAGTCGGTCTGGAGCGAGCATCTCGGCTGATTTCTCGCTGCATCCTGCCAACGCAAACCTTGACTTTGCGCCTTCACAACGGCATCACCAAGGCTTCATCCCATGAGCATCCAACTTCCACACGAAAAAGGTTTTCACATCAGTTGGGAACAGTTGCATCGCGACTCCCGTGCCCTCGCCTGGCGCTTGAACAGCAAACGCACTGGCTCCATGTGGAAAGCAGTTGTGGCGATCACACGCGGTGGCATGGTGCCTTCGGCGGTGGTCGCACGCGAACTCGATATCCGAACCATCGATACGATCTGCGTGAAATCCTATGACCATCAGGATCAGTCCAAACTCAATGTGATGAAGCTCCCTGAGCAATCGTTCATCGGAAAGGGAGAGGATATTCTGATTGTCGACGACCTCGTCGATACCAGCAAAACGCTGAAACATGTGCGGGAACTTTACCCCAATGCTCACTTTGCCACCGTATACGCCAAACCCAACGGAGCCAATCTGGTGGATACATTTGTCACGGAAGTCAGTCAGGATACCTGGATCTTTTTCCCGTGGGACATGGCCCTGCAGTATGTTGTCCCGTTTCGGGGCAAGGATTAATCCTCCCCGATCCCGAACACTAAACTCCCGCCATCAGGGACTGTCCTCATCCGACAAACCCCGCTTGTCGCTCACTGCACATCAGACACATCGGTAAATCCGTCGCTTGAACGTCGCGAGTTACCCCAGTGCTCACGACCCAGATCACGGGCGCGCTGACAACCCCGTCGAATCGCAGATTCCAGGTGTTCCGAAGTTTCCAGACTGCGAATACCTTCCTTTGTGAGATCCTGCACCCAAATGGGTTCTCCAAAATGAATCACGACCCGGGAAAACGGATACGGCAGTCGGGCTTTGTTCCAGGAGCGCTCAAAGATGCGGCGATGCTGGCTTGCCACTCCGGTTGGAATAATCGCACAGTGGGCCAGCTTGGCGATTTCGAAAACACCCGGTTTGGCTTTATAAATCGGCCCCCTTGGACCGTCGACCGCAATGGAACCGTTGTAGCCGGACTTCATGAGCCGCAACAAACCCCGCAACGCTTCAGAGCCACCGCGGCTGGAAGATCCTTTTGACGTCGCCCCGCCCATTCGCCGAATGACGTAATCGATCAGCTGTCCGTCCTTGCTTCGTGAGGTCATTGTCGCAATGCGATACCTTGCAACACAGTGCAGCACTGCAAGTTCGTCACGGTGCCAATGCGCAAACAGCACCGGCTGATGATGCTGCATCGCATGGGTCAGGAATTCAGACTCCACGATGCGTATCCGCCACGTCGCGGACCAGGTGCGATAGAACCCATAAATCAGGCGGGGCAACAGGTAACGTCGAAACATGCGGGGCACAGGCTATGTTACCAACCCACAGCATTTCGTCCCAAAAGGGAAGCATGGAAACAGGCCCTACCCCATAAAATGGCAATGCCAAATTGACGGGATGACTGGTACCGCCGACTTTAGCTGGCTCAGATGAGTCCCAACTCCATCTTTCCCTCTTCAGAAATCATGTCCTGATGCCAGGGTGGATCCCAGACGATTTCCACATTGGCACTGTCCACACCTTCCACAGCAAGCAGTCGGCACTTGGCATCATCGGCAATCACGGGTCCCATGCCACAACCTGGTGCCGTCAATGACATTGCCACTTCAATATGGTTCCGTTCGTCCTTCTTCTGGATTTCGACGCTGTACACCAGACCCAGATCCACAATGTTGACCGGAATTTCCGGATCAAACACCTGTTTCAGTTCCGCCCAGATGTCTTCAATGTCAGGCTCAGCTTCAGAACCAGAGCCTCCCGATGAAGCCGATACCGGAACCTCAGGTTCTGGAGTTTCACCAAGGGCATCAGCGTTATGCCGCGAAATGCGGAACATGCCATTGGCAGTCATCACAGTGAAATTGCCTCCCAGGCGATGCGTGATCACCACATTGCTGCCTTCCTTCAGGGTGAAGGGTTCACCTTGGGGAATCAAGGTAGCTTCCACATCGCGGGTTAGGATGCGATCATCTTCCATGGTATTCTATTCGTGGATGGTTGAACAAACAGGAGACGGAAGTCGGCCGCACTCCACAGAGAAACACAACCTTTTCCGAACTCCCTTTCGTCAGGTTCTAGAGGTGAAACTTCGATTGCACAAGCTTGCGCACACTTTCCTGAATTTCCGGATCTTCAAATTTCTCAATCACTTCCTCGAAGAAGCCGAAAACCATGAGCTGCTGCGCCACACGCTTTGGAATGCCACGCTGCATCATGTAGAACAACTCTTCGGGATCCAGCTGCCCCGTCGTCGCACCATGACTGCACTTCACATCATTTGCCTTGATCTCGAGACCGGGCAATGAATTGGCATCGGCGGTGGGACTGAGCAACAAATTGCGGTTCGTTTGATACGCATCGGTCTGCTGCGCATCCTTTGCTACCTGAATCATGCCGGAGAAGATCGTTCGGCTGTTATCCAGCAACGCGTTCTTATACAGCAGATCCGAAACCGCATTGGGTGCGTCGTGTGACTGGAAGGTGCGCTGGTCAAACTCCTGATCACCCTGCGCGACGGTCAGGGAATACAATGTTGCATGGGAACCGGGTTCCGCCATGCGGACTTGATTTTCAAAACGCGAGCGTTTGCCACCGAGATTCACCGCAAGGGTTTTGGTGGTGGCGTCCCGGCGTACAGCCGTCGCGTCCGCCTGAAAGGAAAGAGTCTGCGAACTCCAATTTTGCACACACTTGCGCAAGACCTGCGCATTTGCGCCAGCGTAAATGTTTCCCGATGCAATGCACAGAGCCGGAAGCGTGGGACTCACAGACTGGAAGACGTCAATGACATTTACCGATGCAGACTCCTCCGCGATCACGAGTGTATGCGGAAAGACCGCTACATTCGGCTGCGTGGTCCAGTGGTAAATCATCAGGGGCGATTCGATCACAACTCCCTTGGGCACAAAGACAACGCCTCCACCATGCGACAAGGCATGGTGCAGTGCCATGAACTTTTCACTGCCAAGGTGCGCCTCTTCCTGGAATAAGTACCGCTCCAGCAAATCAGCGTGTTGCACAATCGCCTCTGGCAGCGATTCAAAAATCACGCCCTTCTCGCTCAATTCCGGCGAAATGGGATCCACATGCACCAGATGATTGTCGGCAAAAACAAGCCTTGCTTCGGTGCGCGAATGCAGATTGGAGCCGGATACCACACAATCGACCACCTCCGCAGCAGGTTTGTCACCCAGGTGATAGTCGGCAAAATCCAGCTGCAGTCGACTGGCAAAGCGCCAGGTCTCGTCCTTGCGCTTTGGCATTTCCAAGGCCTGAAATTGCTGCCATGCCTCACGGCGCTTGCTTTCGATCCAGGCATTTTCTCCCGCGTGTGACTGCAGGAACGCCTCAAAGGTCGATTCCTGCGCAAGCGGTCCTGAAGGTACCGGCGCAGCCGGGTTCACTATCGTGTTACTCATAGAAATCATGATGGTTTGATAATGCGGTAACAGACCTGCTCAACCGACCGACCCTTCCATCTCGAGGTCGATCAGGCGCTTCAGTTCCACGCTGTACTCCATAGGGAAATATTTCACGAGATCGTTCACAAAACCGTTCACACTGAGGCTCATGGCTTCTCCTTCACTCAGGCCGCGCTGCATCATGTAGAAAATCTGCTCGGCACTGACCTTGGAGACACTCGCCTCGTGCTGCACGGAATTGCCATTGCCGCGCACTGTAATCGCAGGAAAAGTGTCCGTCTGACTGTTCGTATTGATCAGCAGCGCATCACATTCCGTATTGTTCTTGCACCCCTTGAGGTGATCGGGAATGTGCACCTGCCCACGGTAGGTGGAGCGCCCATTTCCGATCGAAATACTCTTCGATATGATGTTGCTGCTGGTTTCATCGGCACGGTGAATCATTTTCGCACCTGTGTCCTGATGTTGTCCATCGTTGGCCAGTGCAATGGAGAGCACCTCTCCTCTCGCCTTGCGTCCATTGAGCACAACCCCCGGATATTTCATGGTCAGACGGGAACCAATGTTACAGTCAATCCAGCGAATTTCTGCCTCTTCTTCTGCTAGACCGCGCTTGGTCACCAGATTGAAGACATTGTTCGACCAGTTCTGAACCGTGATGTACTGGATTTTCGCACCCTTGAGTGCCACGAGTTCCACCACCGCACTGTGCAGCGTTGCGGTTTCAAATTTCGGGGCGGTACAGCCTTCCATGTAAGTCAGTTCCGCTCCTTCATCAGCAATGATCAAGGTGCGTTCGAACTGGCCAAAATTCTCCGCATTGATTCGGAAATAGGCCTGTAAGGGCTGCGACACCTTTACACCGGGCGGCACATAAATGAAACTGCCACCGCTGAAAACGGCTGAGTTCAGTGCGGCAAACTTGTTGTCGTTGGTCGGGATTACCTTTCCAAAAAACTTTCGGAAAATCTCCGGATGCTCTTTCAACGCATCAGAGGAACCCATGAAGATGACGCCTTCCTTCTCGAGCCCTTCCTTCATGCGGGAATACGCAGCTTCCGAATCAAATTGCGCCTCAACTCCCGCCAGAAACTTGCGCTCCTGCTCCGGAATGCCCAGTCGTTCAAAGGTTTGCTTGATCTCGTCAGGCACTTCTTCCCATGTCCGACTCGCGCGCTGCCCCTTGGAGAGGTAGTAGCGGATCTTGTCAAAATCGATGTTTTCCAGATCCTTCGTCGCCCAATGGGTCGGCATGCCCATGCGTTCAAAGGTACTGAGCGCTTTCAGTCGAAAATCCCGCACCCAGTCGTCTTCGCCTTTGACGTCACTGATGTACTGGATCACTCCTTCATTCAATCCCGTTCCGGCGTCAAACTCATAGGTGGTTTCGTAACTGAAATTCCCCTTTTCCCTGTCAATATCAATGGCTGTTGCTTGTGTCATGTTCTTCTCCTGGTTGGATGATTCTGCGGCTCGAACAGTTCGAGCCGCCTGACCTGAAATCAGGCTCCGACAAGGGAGTCCTTCACCCAGTCATAGCCCTTCAATTCCAGTTCCTTGGCAAGTTCCTTGTCACCTGTCTGGACAATGCGTCCATCCCACATCACGTGAACCTTGTCCGGTACGATGTAGTCGAGCAGGCGCTGGTAGTGCGTGATCACCAAAATTCCGCGGTCTTCGTTGCGCATCAGGTTCACCCCGTTGGACACGATCTTGAGCGCATCAATGTCCAGCCCACTGTCGGTTTCGTCCATGATGCAGTAAGCGGGTTTGAGCATCGCCATCTGAAGGATCTCGCAACGTTTTTTCTCTCCTCCCGAAAAACCTTCATTCAGGGAACGTGAGGTAAAACTGCGATCCATTTTGAGCAGATCCATTTTTGCATACAGCTCGCGGTAGTAGCCTGGAGCGTCAAATTTGGCACCTTCCTCCATACGCCCCTGCAATGCAGCACGAATGAAGTTGGCGATGGTCACTCCCGGTATTTCCATGGGATACTGGAATGCCAGAAACACACCTTTGTGTGCAATTTCATCCGGCTCCATTCCCAAAACGTTCACTCCGTCCACAAGAATCTCACCCGACTCCACTTCGTAGTCTTCGTGCCCTGCGATGACCTTCGCGAGCGTGCTCTTTCCGGTACCGTTGGGTCCCATGAGGGCATGAACTTCGCCCTTGGGAATCACAAGCGAAAAATCCTTGAGAATCGGTTGTCCCGCAATGCTGGCGTTGAGATTTCGAATTTCTAACTGGTTCGACATGATATTCTGAATTGAAGTTAAAGGTATGTATGGGATTCGGTAAAGTCAGTGCGTGTTCTCAGGCACTGACATCTCCGGCTCACAGCAGCGTCCGCTCAGGGTGAGATCAATTTTTTCAATGGAATACCCCTTTGGCAGAAATTGAGAAAGATTCTCAATAAATGCGTTTGGTAGATGAACGTCAATGACTTTGCCCGTCTCCTGGCAGTGGAAGTGGGCGTGATGCCTCGAATGATCCTTCGCCTGGCAAAAGCGCGATGGCTCCCTTTCAAAATTGACTTGTCGGATCAAGTCACAGTCAACGAGGGTTTCCAGGCAGTTATAGACTGTCGCAAGCGAAATCGTGGGGCAGGATTCTTTGACGCGTGCATAGACCAGGTCTGCGGACGGATGATCATCCGATGCCAGAACGACCGAAAAGACCTGCTCCCGCTGTCGGGTCGCGCGCAGTCCTTTCCGTTCCAGCGCACGTTCCAGCTTTTCTTTTGCATGTGTTTCAAGTTGCATGGCAATATCCCAGACGTCACAGCGGTGACGATTGAAAATTAACAATAATTGGAATCATTCCAATTACAAATAAGAAGTCCAGTTTTTTGTGAATTCTCTCTTGTTCATTTGCACCGGAAACTACTACCGGAGTCGCTACGCGGAGGCCCTGTTCAATCACCAGAAGGGGATTCCGCTTTCGCATTGGCGGGCTTTTTCACGGGGTCTGATGATCGAATGCGCGCCGCAGTCGATTTCACCCCACACCCGCAACGCCATTCAAAGCAAAGGCATAACAGACGACTGCTACGAATCCCTCCCCACCGCGCTCACCCTCGCCGATCTCAAACGTGCGGACCTCGTTGTCGCACTCAAACGCGAGGAACACCATGCCATGATGCAGCACCAGTTCCCCGAGTGGGTGGAGCGCATCCGCTATTGGGACGTACACGATCTCGATGTCTGGAGTCCCGCTCAAACACTGCCCGCCATCGAGACACGAGTGCAGTCGCTCATCGCTGAACTCAGCACCTCATCGAAAAAATAACCGGGTTAAAGCAGGCTAACAACCCCTCAATATCGACGATCTCTATCGCGGTGTTGCCCCAAAAAATCCGTAAAAAAAGGCGCCTCCCCGAAGGAAGGCGCCCGTTGATTTCGATTTTATATTAGGTGGTGACTACGATTCATTGGAACCCCGTGCCTTTGAGGAAGCGACTGCAACCTCTTTTCCTTCAAACAGGAAGGGCTCGAGAGCCAACTTGCGAACCGTAGTGAATTGGGAACGAGGCAGGATCATACCGGTCGTGGATTCCACGCCGAGTTCCTGAACGAGCCCGGTTTCCTTGACCCCGATCATGGCAATGATCTGGGTCGAGTCGCCACTCCAAACGATTGTGTCGTAAGGAACGACGTGTTTCACAACTTGTGTTACCACTGGTGCTGAGGGAGTGACTGCTTGCGCTGCCACCGCCACCAGCAAACCAATTGCAACAGCGATTGGTTTACGGTTGTTCATCATTTATAGTGACTTTCCAGAGATCCTGAAAAATCTGATGTCAAAAGAACGAACCGAGACCCTCAGGATCTCTTGAAGCCAAGCAAATGCACTTTTTCCAAAAAATCAATACGTTCTGGCAAACGTACACACAATTGTAACGTTGGGTTATTCCCCACACCCGTTGCATCAGGTGAAGTCACACTTCCCTATGCTTGCCATGAGGGTGGCCATAGCCAGAGACTCAACCCACGCTACTCACCTCCGGGCAGCTTAATCGCCCGCTTCGTCCTGCGTCGTCACCGCCGTTCCATACACGAGGATCTCTGCAGCATTGCTGGCAACTTCAGTTGTGGCAAACCGGACCGCGATCACAGCATTCGCCCCAAGTGCCCGCGCTTCTTCGCGCATGCGATCCAGTGCCTGCTCACGCGCTTCGGCCATCAGTTTGGTGTACTCGTGAATTTCACCGCCCACCAGAATGCGCAGCCCTGCAACAATATCCCTGCCCAAATGACGAGAGCGGATCGTATTGCCGCGCACAAATCCATGCGTTTTCACAATGCGTTTCCCCGCAATGTTTTCGGATGTTACAATGATCATTATTTTTCGATTTCGCGATAAGGGTCGTGCTTCCAGATGAGCATGCGGTCCCGAAGGACCTGAACGAACAATAAAATCAATCCCAAACCAACGCCAGAACTGGCGACAACCGGCAACAAGTCGCGCTGTTCATGGACCACATATTCCCACGCAGCATAGCCGAGCAAACTCAAAAAACCCGCACCAATCAGCAGATAACTGCTGCGACGCAAACCGATCTCAAAGGGTGTCCTCCACAGTCTGCGAAGGCGCTGCTCGTCAAGTTCGGTTTCCCCCAGTAGTTGCAACGCATCCCCTGCCCGGACCAAATCCATGTATTCGTCCCGCAACTGCTGATCACGGCGCAGGTATTCCTGAATCTCGGAGGTTTCCTCCGGACTCAGTTCACCATCCATCAATCCCATTAACAGTGCTCGTTTTCTTTCCATTTCCATATCTCTCCTCACGTTGCATCCCCCAAATCCATCCCGTGCACCTTCGCAAAACTCTTGCGCGCGCTGTAGAGCCGACTCATGACCGTGCCTCTTGGTATTTTCAGCAAGCGCGCTATCGCATCGTATTTTGTATCCTGAAAGTATTTCAAAACCAGAATCTCCCGGTGTTCCGGGCTGAGTTTCTGCAGCGTATCCCACACCGCCTTGCGCGCCTCACTTCGTTCGAGTTCATCATACGGAGCGGAAACCTGTCCTCGCGTCGATTCCGCATCCAGCACCAACTTCTCTGCATGCTTGGCAACCGTTTTCCGACGCGCCAGGGCGTTGAAACAACAATTCCGTAAAATCGCATAAAACCAGGGATAAAATTGATCGAGTTGCCGTAGTCGCGGCATCGCCAGAAATGCCCGTTTGAACGATTCCTGGCACATCTCCATTGCATCATCCGGATTTCCCATGATGCCCAGCGCGTGACCCATTGCCTCCCGGCGGTATTGTTTCACAAGGTGTTCAAATCCAATGGGGTCACGCTGCTCGATGCAGAGTTTGATCGCTCGTTGTTCGGTCATGGGCTGAAGGATATTGTCTTTAGCAGTGAACCGACAAACTCATCGGATATTCGGAGCTCCGTGCAAACGTCAGCTCGCCCGGGCGGACCAGATGCGTAACATCTTGAGCAAGAAGGCCTCAAGCATCTTTGATTCCGCAAGATTCACCTCAAGCAATCCACGAAGATACTCCAACTCCCTCACACTTGAGTCCAGACGCGCGCTGATATCATCCGTTGACAATACCGCTTCGGTTTCGATCAATCCCACTGCAAAATCCCGAATGGTGGTTTCCATTTCTGCAAGCAGCTGCACCCGCACGGAACGAGCGACACCCACTTCCATTGCGAGCAGCTCCTCTTCAGGGGTATGCTCCGGCAGCAATAATTTTTCCTGCTGCCAGCGATGTTCCTTCAAGCCCTCCAATGCCTCATGAAAGCCTTCCAGCAGACCATAAAGCCGCATCAAGCGTTCCGAAATCTCCTGTCGCTCCTTCGGCACAATGGGTAAACGTTGCAGCCAGGTGCAAAATTCCGCTTTCCACTGGATCCAAGCCGGATCCGCAAGCGGCTCCTCGGGTTCATGAAACCAGAATGAGAGGCAACGACTGACGATGGTATCGAGCAATGCATTGGGTTTCACCGTTGTGAGCAGGATGCTGGTGTTCAACGGTGGTTCTTCCAGTGTTTTCAGGAATGCATTCGCCGATTCGTGGTTCATGCGATCCACTTCCATCACCAGGGCAACCTTGCGCTCCCCCGCGCTCGGCGAGTGCTGGATGTTGCGCATCAGTTCCCGAGTGTGATCCACGCTGATCTGCCGCATGCGATTGCGAGCCTGCAACAGAAAAAAATCCGGGTGTGCGCTGACTTGCTCAGACGAACTGTGCAGTAACGCTCCTGCCACCTCAAGTGCTGCGTGCTTCAGAGCGGCCAAATTACGTCCTTTCAGCAAGAGGGCGTGTGGCAATCGTTTTGCCTCCACCGCCCTAAGGATCGTTGCCAACGCGTGATTGCGATTATTCGACATCGAAAAAACGACGGGAAACTTCGTCCCAGATCTGCGACTCGATTTGCCCGATTTCTCTCGTTCCATCAAACACTGCGAAGCGATCCGGCAGGGACTTCACCAGCATCAGATACCCTTCCCGAACAGCCTCATAAAACTCAATATTCTCCTTCTCCATGCGGTCCGGCAGACCCGACGCCCGGTGTTTGATGCGGCGCATGCCTTCCCGTGCAGGAACATCGAGCACAATCGTGAGATCGGGCATTAGATTTCCCACGGCAAATTCATTGATGTAGGTGACCGGATCCTCAGACAACTGGCGGGCTACCCCCTGATACACCGTGGTCGAATCCAGATACCGGTCACAGAGTATGATTTTCCCCTGTTCGAGTCCGGGCACAATGACCTCACGAACCAACTGGGCGCGGCTGGCCGCAAAGAGGAGAAGCTCTGTTTCCGGAAACATCGACTCTGACGAACTCCCGTGCTTGAGCAAGTGGCGAATCTCCTCACCAATGTCGGTTCCACCTGGCTCTCGGGTCACGATCACGTCGTATCCCATCTCCTCAAGTCGCTCTGTCAAACGGGCAATTTGTGTCGTTTTGCCGCTGCCTTCGGAGCCTTCAAACGAGATCAGCAGTCCTCTCTCTGTGTCATTTGCTTTCGCCATCTTTTTGATTTGGGGAGTTAACGGTTCAATCTATACAGGGAATCCGCAAACCAGGGGAGTACCCATGCGCAAATCTTAAACAGGATGGAGATTCATCCGCAAGCGCCAATGATGACGGCAGGGGGAATCCCATATGACTCACCCCAAGCGATACGAGCAATGGCTTGTCAAAATCCGTGAAATTCCCCACACTGTCGTTGCTTTTTCATTCGCAATTTTGCCCGTTTCAGCTTTCCGATAGTCCATGGTATCGATTCTCGCAGCAATGCCCACTCCGATGTTGTATTTTGAACAGTCCAACCTCATCGGAAAGCTGATCGTGATGGTGCTGCTCATCTGTTCGATCAGCGCATGGACTGTGATGGCATGGAAATGGCTCACCCTTCGAAACCTGCACAAGCAGAACAAGGCGCAAATGCGTCAGCTATCGAAATTGGATAGCCTTTGCAGCGTATCCCTGTCCCAGCAATCCACGACCCCGGCAACATTGTCCAAAGTCTTTCATTCCGGTCTGGTCGCCTACCACCAGGAGGTTCGTGTGTTTGGTCCACCCTGCACCGACCACAGCCGTGCTCGCTGCAAACGCAATATTGAGAACGCCATGAGTCGTGAGATCGCAAAAACCGGTATTCTCTACGAAAACTGGATGACCACGCTCGGCTCCATCGTCACGGCTTCGCCGTTCCTCGGACTTCTCGGAACCGTCTGGGGAGTCATGGATGCATTTGGCAGCGTTGCGCAGGGTGGAAATGCAACCCTACAACACCTTGCACCCGGAGTATCCGGTGCGCTGCTGACCACCGTTGCAGCCCTGCTTGTCGCGATTCCTTCAGTGGTCGGATACAACTACATCGTCACTTTTATCAAGAACATGATCGTTGAGTTGGAAAACGACGCGACCGAAATTGCCGAACAGATTGAACACGAGATCGACCTCTCGGATCCAAGCTGACTGCAAGCTGCTCCCGATGAAGCATCGTTCCAAAATGCTACAGGCTGACCGCCGTCTTACAGCCGTAACCACGATCAACATGACACCGTTGATCGACCTCGCATTTGCGCTGTTGATCATTTTCATCATCGCCACACCCCTGCTGGAGCAGACCATTCCCCTCCATCTTCCACTGGAAAACGCAAACCCAGGCAGCACGCGCGATGAAGTGGTGTACCAGGGCATCTCCATCACTCAGGATGGACAGCTGTTCTGGGGAACCGAACCCGTCGACCTCGACACACTCTCCCGCAATCTGGAGTTGCTTTCCGCACAACCCAATCCTCCCGTTCTCAATATCCGGGCAGACGCTCGTTTGCCATACCAGCGCGTGATCGAAGTCATCGATCTCATCAAACAGAATCAGCTCGACAAAATCAGTCTCGACACTCAGGTGCGCTGATGGCCTCAAGCTCCGCAGCAACATGACGATGCCGTCCATGAAGACTACCTTCTACTGGTCACTCGGTGGCCATGCGGTCCTGCTGTTGCTACTGATCCTCATCTCTTTCATCGCGAGCTGTTCCCGCCCACGCACCCCTGAGCAGGTGCATGTTTTCCGACTGCAGGCCGGCCCCCCGGCCCCGCGCACAGAAGTGACCGCTCCCGCCGAAGTCACTCCCACTCCACCAGCCCCCAGGGTCGAATCTCAACAACCATCCACCCCAAAACCCCAGGAACAACCCAAGCCCAAGCCTCAGGAACAGCCCAAGCCCACTGAACGCAAACCCGACCCCAAACCCACCACACAGCGAAATCCCGTGCGATACGACGATTTCATCCGGACTCACGACCTGCCAGAGTCCAAGCCCAAGCCACCGGCTACCACACCCACGCCGCCAGCCCCCGATCCCAATGCCAAGCTTCGAGAAGAGCTTGAAGCCATCATTCAGGGACTGGGTGGCACGGATGCCAGCAGTGATGAACTGCAGGAACTCAACCGCTATGTGAGTCAGTTGCGCGCCCAGCTCAACCGTCTGTGGATGCAACCCACCGGACTGCCCAGCGGGCAATGGAGTGCACTCATCGAGTTCACCATCGAACCAAACGGGCGCGTTACTGCCGTGCGGTTTCGCGAGGAGTCAGGCAATGCACAATTCGACCAATCCCTGATTCGCGCAATGAACGCATTTCGGACAACGGCACCACCTCCCGATGGAAAGGCGCGCGTGTTCGCCATCCCGTTCAGGATGACGGTGCACTGAGCACATTACTTGTCCCAAACGATATCCACAACGCAGGCAATCAGCGTCAGCTCTCAATCAAGCGGAGCAGCTCCGGAGATTCCGGAACATCCGAGATGATCTGGCACTGGTCCGGTCCGACTCCAATGAAACGCACATTCGGCAGCGGGATGGCCACCTGGTTTCCGTCATTGGCGCAATCATAGGTCGTTTTCAGCAAATGGGCAACGTATCGCTTGGCGGCCAAGGGCAAAGCATCAAAGCTGCGCACAGCTGAAAGATCCTCCGACCACCCGTCCACTTCCTGATAAACCGGACGGAGCGTCTGCCGCAGCGCATCATTGCGGGGGACCCGATAGAAGCGCTTCCCCTGGGCATCTTCATAGGCGACACAGATTTTGAGCTTTCCCTGCCAATCGCCTCCATGCGTGAGCGCATCGATTTTGTTGATCACCAAATCCTGATATCCCCCATACCGAAGTGCGGAACCCTTTTCCACAGCATCAAACCAACCCACCATTCGCTGGCGTCCGGTCGAGGTTCCAAATTCCATTTCCTTGAGTCTGCGCGTCAAGGGCTGCCCCTCCTCCATCTCGGTCAGGAAGACGTGCGTACCAACCTTGGTATCATAGCCCTTGCAAACCCCAACTGTATGCACGGGTTGCACAGGGATGCCAACCGACTGAAACAACTCACCGGAAAAGGTATGGGATGCCGTCACGTTTGGAGTGAAACCATGGCGCTTATCCAACCAGTAGGACTGTCCAAATTCACAAAGCACCTGTTCGCCACGGTCAAGGGAAGTCAGCACCTGCTCACGCACATCCACAATGCAATCGACCAGGGAGTGTCCCGCCTGCCAGTAAACATCCAGCAAGCGTTCGAAGTTGAGCGAAAAGGGTTCTGCCCCCTTGAACTGATTGAAGTCAAACTCGTCGATCGGCAGTTTTTCCGCATCGATGGTTTCCTGATTTGCCCGCAACTCGGCAGCCGACAGGGTATCAAAAAAACGATCCCAGCTTTCTTCGTCGACCCCACAGACATGCTGGATCGTTGACAGGGCGCGCTGCACCCGACGACGCAGCTTTTCTGCATAGCGGTCCTTGCCATGTCGAAAGTCATCGAAGAAAATCTGCCACTGGTTGACCTCATCACTGAATGCTGGCGTGATGCCCCGGCCTGTTGAACCACGGGAAGCCTCCCGAAGCACCTCCGAGCGATAATACTCCCATGCGAGATCCAGCAACCGGTGGCAGAGATCGCTCACCTGCGTTCGCTCATCAATGAGCAAGCGGGGCAATACCGTATAACCATGTGTCTCAACCATGGTAATTTCCCACCAGATTTTGCGCGGATCAGCCACGACGCCTGCCCCGAGCACCAATCGCGGAATGCGGGTGTCCACGATGCCACAAGGCAACAGGTTGTGCTTGAGTCCTCCTGCGGTGTGACCCGAGTTTGCGCCCCCATTGACCTTGACCACCATGCCGACCACTCCGGATCGCTCGGTGATCTGGTCGACGATTTCGTAAACGACCCGACCTTTGCCTTCATCTCCGAACGAGATGCCGACATCGGCAATGATGGGACTCTGAAATGCTGTATTTGCCATAAACAATCAAACGGTTGTGCCGGAACATCTGGCTTCCGGCCTGGTCCTTTCCTGGATTTCTATAAACCGGCGCAGCTCACAGGATTGCCTCCGCCTCCATCTCCCTCGCCTGCGGAAATTGCTCCAGCATGCGTTCACACCGATCCACAAAGCCCTGCACCTGGGCATCCGCTGTTCCAACCTGTTCGTGGATGCGGGTCACAATCTGTTGAAGTTCCTCGATCCCGAGAGGGAACTCAGCCTCCTGGGCAAGACGCCGGAGTAACTGATTATCCAACTGGGCATGGCTACGCCGGTTTTCAATCTCATCAACGGCGTGTTTTTTGATGAGGTGGTGCGCGGTCTCCCGCCCAAGTCCTTTTTTCACAGCCTCCATCATCAGCGTTGTGGTCATCAGGAAGGGAGCAAACTGTTCAAGCTCCTGCTCAATCATGGCGGGATAAATCACCAACTGATCGAGAACGGCTCGCCAAGTATTGAGCATGTCATCCACCGCAAAAAAAGCATCTGGCAGCAACACCCTTCTCACCACTGAGCACGAAACATCGCCCTCGTGCCACTGATCCCCGGCAAGGTTGCCTGCCATCGTCAGGTACCCCGAAAGCAGGGTGCGAAATCCATGTATGCGCTCGCAGCTGCGGCTGTTCATCTTGTGCGGCATCGCAGACGAACCGGTCTGCCCTTTTGCAAACCCTTCGCTCGCCGTTTCATGCCCTGCCATCAAGCGCACCATGCGTGCAAAATTGGAGGGTCCGGCGCTCAACTGGTACAGGGCACTGACCAGTTCAAAATCCAGGCTGCGCGGGTAGACCTGACCAACGGCATCCCACTGGCGCGCAATACCGAGGTGTTCCCTCACGCGACCATCCAGCAACATCGCCTTGTTGGCGTCCCCTTCAAAGAGCGTCAGCTGGTCGGTTTGAGTTCCAACCGCGCCCTTGAGTCCCCGCACCGGATAAGTTTCGCGAAAATGCTGAAGCAGCTCGACGGCATGGATCAGTTCTTCCCCTGCCATGGCAAGTTTTTTCCCAAAAGTCGTAGGCTGGGCAGGCACGTTGTGGGACCGGCCCGTAATCACGACCCGACGATACCGGTCGCTCAGTTCAGCCAGCTTTTTTAAACAGGCAACGCTCTTGACCAAAATCCAGTCGAGCGAGCGGTAGACCTGAAGTTGCTCAACGTTCTCCGTCAGGTCCCGGCTGGTCATGCCCTTATGGATGTGCTCGTGCCCGGCAAGCGCACAGAACTCGTCAATGCGAGCTTTCACGTCATGCTTGGTGACCAATTCGCGATCCCGGATCGATTTGAGGTTGATCTGATCCAATACCGCTTCGTAAGCCGCTATGGCTTCTGCCGGGATCTCGATTCCCAGACCCCGTTGAGCTTTCATGATCGCCACCCAGAGGGTTCGTTCCAGTCGAACCTTGCCTTCTTCCGACCAAATCTCCCGCAGCGCCTCCGATGCATAGCGATCTGCCAATACGTTTTTTACTAGACTACCCATGAGCACAAATAACCCAGTCATTGAATTCCTGCACGCCGGAGTTGGCAATGCGAAACGTCGCCGAAAAGTCCGGTCGACTCAAACAGGCTAAGCGTGTCACGTTAATTCACCCGCGTCGCCTCAGCGGGTTGAATAAGGGCCGCTTTGCGCGCAGGGTAAAGGCAGGCAAGCAGCGAGGATGCTGTTAGAATCAGCACCACCGCAAAATACACCATCGGATCCACAAGGCCTGAGCGAGGAAAGACACTCTTGAGCGCGATACTGAGCGACATGCCCGCAAGGGAACCGAGCACCAGTCCCACCACCAGCTCCATCACTCCCTTTCGCAAGATCATCTGAAAGACTTCCCCTCCTGTCGCACCCAGGGCCTTTCGAATGCCAATTTCCTGAATGCGCTCCAGTATCGAAAACGTTGTGATTCCAAAAATACCAATGAAACTCAATAGCAGTGCAACCGCCGAAAACATGACAAACAAATCCGCAGCAAAGCGAAGTCCCGCAAATTCACTGCGAATCGAATCATAAGGGGTTTCCACAAAATACAGGGGGATTTCCGGATCAACCTCAGCAACACAGCGCTTGAGCAAAGGGACCAGCGAATAGGGATGATACCCCTGCTCCGGTCGGATCACCACGGTCAGGAAGCGATGCGGGATGCTGCGGTAGTGGAAGTGAACCCCTCCCCGACCCGACGTATCAAAAATCCCACCTCGCATGAAGGTGTGCTCCACAACGCCCACAATCTTGAAGCGTTCAACCCCTGCATTCGGACCCACATCCTGAACGATTTCGAGATAATTTCCCACCGCATTCCCTTCAGGGAAGTGGGCAGCTGCAAGCGGTTCCGTGATGACGACCTCCCGCAAACGCCCGGATACATCGGGATTCATGCGAAACATGCTGCCTTCCACCACTTTCACTCCCAGGGTTTCGAAGAAGTGATCGGAAATCCCCTCGCTGTAAACAGGGATGCCCTCGCCCAAATAACCTCCTTCCGCATCGGAAAACCGAATCTGGATATCCCAGTTTGTGTGGATGAGCTGCATGCGTGTCGTGATCGCCGCCGACGCAATTTCTCCCTGCGACTCCAATAGCGTGAGCAGTTTTTCCGCAAACTCTGCACGCGAATGAATTCCTTTAAATTTTCCCTCAAGTAATCCCATGCGCGCCGCCAAGACTGACTGAGGATCAAACCCCAGATCCACGTTTCGTATCACATGAAGTTGTTTGATCATCATGCCCGCCACGATGAGCAGTGCACAGGAAATCGAAATCTGCAGCACGACGAGGGTCTTGTTCGTCGCTCCGATACTGAGCGAAGTGCCTGTCCGGGAATCATCCTGCAACACCTGATTGATCGCAAGCCGCCGCATCCGCAGTACGGGCAGAGCTGCTGCCAGAACAGAGGCGGCCATGGTCACCAGCAGGATCATGCCAAGCAGTGAGGGGGTAAACTTCAGCTGATACCAGAAAGGAGCATCCATGGCGGTCAGTTGGGCGTTGCCCCAGTCCGTCGCCCACATGCAGTAGATCAGCCCCAGCAGTGCGCCCGCCAGTGTGATCAACAGACTTTCCACCCATACTTGTGATGCGATGTCGCGCTTGGACGCACCCAAGGCACAGCGAATCGCCATCTCTTTCATGCGAGTCGCCAACCCGGCAAGCAGAAGATTTGTCACGTTTGCACAGGCAATCAACAGGACGAGCAATACGACAGATGAGGACAGGTAGAGAATGTTTCGGGTTTCGGTGTCCGTCATGGCCTCTACAAACGGCACCAGCGCCACCTCAGAACTCGCCTCAAAGCGCTCCCGAAAATCCGCAGATACTTGCGACAGAAAGGTCTGCTTCAGCTGATTGAGTTCCTGTGCCGCCTGTTCAACGGGAATGCCCTCGCGCGTGCGAACCGCAACGTAAGCAGCCGGATTTGCATCATAGCCGATCAACAACCCCGGATAGAATCGGTCCGGAATCCAGATGTTCGAATCGATGGGAAACTTGAATCCCTCCGGCATCACACCGACGACCATGGTGGATTCACTGTTGACCAGAATTTCCCGCCCAATGATGGACGGATCGGATCCAAAATCATGCACCCACGCATCATATCCCAAAACCGCCTTCGGCTGCATCTCCAGTTCATCGTCACCAGGCTGGAAGCCTTCACCCAAAATAGGCTGCACCCCAAGTGCTTCAAAAAACCCCGCATCCACCCAGCTTCCACTGTACCGGATCGCACGGTTTTGATGAAACACATTCACGGTGCCCTCACTGTAACTGAAGAAGGAATCAAACAGTTTCTGATGATGCTGCCAGTAACGGATCAGGTGGCTGTGCACCATTCCGTGTTTGGTCTTTCCATGGTCGCGAGTCGTCACCGCTGCAATGCGCTCTGCCTCGGGAAGCGGAAGACGCGGATACATCAAACCCTGAAAAATCATCAACTGGGAAGTGGTCACTCCAATCCCGATTCCCATGGTGATGATCGCCAACAAAGCCATCACAGGACGCGCTGCCAGCATGCGCATACTGAATCTCAGGGAATACCAAAACTGAATCATGCCTGATTCCCCTCCTGATCCGGGCGCTGGTTGACCGTTTCCACCACTTTGCCATCCAGCATGCGAAACACCCGATCCGCACGCTGTTCATAAGCTTTTTCGTGAGTGACCATGCAGATCGTCGAACCTTCCTGGTTGAGTTCCTCAAGAATCCCAATCACCCGGTCGCCATTGCGCGTATCCAGATTGCCGGTCGGCTCATCGGCAAACAGCACTTTGGGCTCGCCCACGAGTGCGCGGGCAACTGCGATTCGCTGCTGTTGCCCCCCAGAGAGTTGGCTCGGCAGGTGATTGCGCCGATGAGTCATCTGCACCTTGTCCAGCGCAGCCATCACACGTTCCGACCGTTGTTTGGACGCAAGCCCCCGATAAATCAAAGGAAGCTCCACATTTTCATAAACCGTCAAATTCCCAATCAGGTTAAAGCTCTGAAAAATGAAGCCAATCTCACGGTTTCGAAGTTTCGCCGCAGTTCGTGCATCCAGCAAGTGAGTTGCGCGTCCATCAAAGTAATATTCCCCTTCATTGGGTTGGTCCAGCAATCCCATGATCGAAAGCAAGGTCGATTTGCCACAACCAGATGGTCCGGAAATCACCACAAACTCGCCGTCGTCAATGCTGAGGTGCACGCCTGAGAGCGCACGCGTCTCGATCTCGTCCGTGTGAAAGGCTTTGGTAATATGGGAAAGCTCAATGATTTTTCGGCGTGGTTCAGTCATGATCAGTAGAGGGGTAGTGGTATCCGCATCGATTGCAAGGGAAGCTGCACTGGTAAATCACGCGTGCCCATCCCATTCGCAAGCTTGTGAATCTGCATCCAGGAGTGCAGGAGTAGTGGTAGTTCGCTGCTGCGAATCCCAATAATGGGACAACCATCGTCCCGTTTTTGGGACAAGTTTCCTGAAATAATCAACTGTTGCACGGGTTCACGCATCGGTATCCGTTCGCAGGGGCAAGGGCAGACGCACACGGGCCACACAGCCCTGGCGATCTGTGCGGTTTACCAACTCAAGGCTGCCATCATGATTCTCGGCAATTTGCTGACTCAAGGTCAGTCCAATACCGGAGCCGCCCGGCTTGGTGGAATAGAAGGGAATGAAGAGATTGTCACTCGATGCCAGCCCCAATCCTTCATCCAGGACTTCAAGTGTTACCCGGCGGGGTTCACGCACACAGCGAAGCAGGGTGCTGCCCCCGGTTGCCTGATTGGCTTCCAGCGCATTCTTGGTCAGATTGATCAGCATCTGTTCGATCTGTGCCTCATCGGCAAAAATTTCAACATCACAGCAAGCCTCCGCACGAATGCTGCCACCTTTAAAGTCCTGCAAGTCCATGATGCGCGTAACCAACGCATTGAGCGTAAACCACGATTTCACAGGCGTCGGCAATTTTGCGATTTTTCCATAGTCGCTGACAAAGCGGCTGAGGGCTTCCGCTCGCTTTTGGATCACCAGCAATCCATCATCGAGATCGGATTGCAGCTCCGACTCCATTGACTCGCGCTGGACCAGGGTTCGCAGGGTTCCCGAAATTGATTTGATCGGAGCCAGAGAATTGTTCAGCTCGTGCCCCATCACCCGGATCAAGCGCTTCCAGGCCATGCGTTCCTCTTCACGCAGGCTCTTGCTGAGATCCTGAATCAGCACCAGCGTATGCGGAACCCCATCTTCTCGAAACTCCTTGCGCTGCACAACCCAACGGCCAGAAGCACCGGGGAATGCAAACTGGAAGGGTCGTTCCTCCGATACCTGCAACAGGTGTTCTACCCCAAAATCGCTGGCCAGTTTCCCAATGCAGTCACACTGAGTGGAATTCAGCAGCTCACAACCCGCGCGGTTTGATAGCGTGATGCATCCCTGCCCGTCAAACGCCATGATGGCGACATCGGTATGATCCATCACCCCGTTCAGGAGTATCCGGGATTCCACCGCACGCTGGTGCTGCGTCTTGAGATCATCGATGAGCAGGTGGATTTCCTGATAAAGTTCTCCCATTGCATCTTGTGTGGAAGACGGACGAGACTGCATCGAATAATCCCCTTCCCGGATCGCCGAGACAAGATGCAATGGGAGAACTTT
>JBEGIR010000013.1 GCA_040224245.1 Puniceicoccaceae bacterium
TCAAGTCTCAAAAGACCGATACCGTCCGGAGCCTCGCAGACTCCGGCACGTGATCAATAGTGTTGCGGCACGTTCCAGTCTTCGGGAAAGCTCACCTCAAACCGGGTTTCGAGCGTGCGGAACTCTCCCGCCGGAATGACCAGATCCCAGTAGAAGCGCCCGTTGTGTGCTTCCATGACCACTTCCGAAGCTTTGGGAGCATGAGTTTTGACCTCAATTTTTTCGTTCTGGCTGACCGGAAACTGATCCTTCACGCGCACGCGCTGCTCCCGCTGTGATGCATTGCGAATCGTCGTGAAGTATTGACGGTTCAGGCGTGTACGCTTGCCAAAAATGCCCTTCTCTTCCTGCATCAGTTCTCCGGGCTTGCGCTCAACTGTGAAGTTTTCATTGACGCCCAGAGCCAGCTCAAGCGATTCCCCCATGGCTGTCGCCTGCAGGTAGCTGCGTCCCACCATCTGCTGCTCAACAAAGAGCACACTCTCACCCGCCAGCAGAGGCATTTCAAAGCCCGGCATCACCTCTGCAGCCAGGTAAATCTGCGTGCCCTGTGCGGGAGCCACCACAGACCAGAAGGAAGCATCGACAGTGTTTTCAGCAATCAATGTCTGTTGATGCTGCTTTCCACTGCGCATCGAAAAAGGCTGCGGCAACGTCACCTGAAATGAACTGTAACCCGCCTCAAACTGCGGTGCAGCCATTTCCGCTGCCATAGGTGCCGCACCCGCTGCATCCATCGACATGAGGCGCATCTCAGCCTTGCGAGTCAGAGTAGCCTCAATGGGATTGAGGTAGATGGGGTGCAATTCGGGAATGTACGAGCTGCGGACCGCAGACGCCGTCGAGAGGGTCAGGCGAACCCCGTCCCATGCCTCACCTGAGCGCTGTTGGATCTGCGCCTGATAGCGAATCGTCACCTGCTCCTGTTCCGGATTGGCACGAATCTCGTAGACTGGCTGCCACGAACACTGCCGCACGCCATACACCAGGGCGAGTTCCAGCTCGCTGGCTTCCCGTGCTTCAACGCGCACTTCCACCCGCAATGCCGCAGATTTCAAGCGTTCCAATACTTCTGTGTGCTGTTGCACGAGTTCAGCGTGCGTGCGTTTCAGCTCCTCGATTTCCGCATTGAGATCCGCTTGCTTCTGCTTCACATCTGCGTGCGTCTGTTCATAAAAGGTCCAGGTGGATTCGATCTGCTGTTGCAGGGCTGAAGGGTCATCCTTCGATCCATAGCCCTCTGCAAACGATTCCATCAACGATTCTGCATAGTCGAGTCGACGCTGTAGAAACTGCCATTTTTGCTGAGCCTGCTGGAGCGCCAGGGCAGCCTGCTCAACCTGCTGCTTTAGTGCAAGTGCTTCCGGATGTTGATCCACCTTCAGCAGATCCGATTGCAGGCTGACATCCCGCACCCAAACCTCTGCCGATGTGTCCTTCACTTCGACAAGCAGCTGCGACGCATCCAACTGATTGGGAAGATAATCGACCTGCAAAATGGAGAGGCCCGCAGGAACCTCTGCCTGCAAATTGCGCACCACCCGCGCAGCGTCGGGAAACACGGTGACCGCTTCGATGCTGGATTGAACCGTTTGAGAGGGAAGGTTCGGCGTCCCGTGGGAACGGACGATGCCAACCAGACATAAGGTCAGCAACAGTAGGCTTGATTGAGTTTTCATAAAGGAATTGAGTCGATTCAATAGCTCGAGTGCAGTCGGACAGGTTTGTTTTTTACAGACTCCCATAGGGGCGGCTTCATTCATTCTTGCTTGCATTCCCTGTGGTCTCTGAATCGGAATCCAGCACTGCACTCCAGTCGCGGTTGCCCAATGTCATCACGGTTACCCCGCCCCAAAGGCAGAGCGCTGTCACGATCAGCACTGCATACCCCGTCGCATCGTGCACCAGTCCGTTAATCGAATCACCACCGTTGCGGTAGGCATAAATCGTCAGAAAGAGACTTCGCGCCAGATTGCTCAACACAGCAAGGATCACAGCCAGCACCACCAGCACCAGTTTGGGCAGTAAGGTCTTGAAACTCACCGCAGCCAAAAAAACGCCCGTCACCACACAACCCGTCAGCGAGCGAATGCCCGAGCAGGCATCGGCAACACCCACCCGACCCTCTGGCAGCACAAAGGTATTGCCCTCCTTCAGCAAGGGATAGCCAAAGACTTCAAAAACGGCAAAGACCACCGCCACCACTTTGTCCAGCAGGAAGAGCTTGAGTTCCTGCTTCACAAATCCCGGCATCGGCGCAGCCACCAACCAGACCAGTGCTGGAAACATCAACAACTTCACCAGCTCCAGCCGACGGGACATCGGGATGCTTCGCCCCTCCACGTCCTGATCCACAAATACGTAGGGCAGGCTCAGTGCAATCGCGGCAAAACTGAGCGCAAACAGCACCGTTGACGGCACCGACAACCCCCCTTCCGCCAGCCGAATCACACCTGCCAGCAGAAACATCAGCATGCCACCGCATGCGATCAATCCCATTGCCATGCCCACTGCGTGTTGCAACCAGTGCTTGCGATCCATGCGTCCCAAATCCACTCCCGGTGCTCCGCCCTCTATCAGTATCTGCTTCAGCGCAGGCCAGCGATCCATCAGTACAAACGCCACAAAGAATGGAACCAAGAAGCCAAAGTGGTATTCTTCGTCCCTTGTCCACCACCCCCACTGATCCCAGATGACAACAGCCAGGTAGGCCAGCAACATGAGCAGCGCAAACTGTGTGATGCGAGGGAGGCGGGACCAAAGCGCAGGGTTGTGTACTGGAATTTTCAAGACAAGGCAGCAGCACCAGAGTACCGAAGTCGATCAGGGATCGCGCAAACTGTAAACCGAAAAACCGTTGATTTTTCCCTGCATTTGCGGAAGATGCAACCCACCGGCAGTTGAAGCCAAAGCCCAACCCAATTTATGGATTTTCTACACTCATACTGGCGCATGGAATACGTGGAGGCTCCCAAAGAGTCCAAGGAAAGTTCCAATCCCTTCCTGCGCCTTCCCGAGGAACCGGACGACCGCAAGTCGCTCATCCTGATCAGGGGCGCGCATCACTACGTGGTGATGAACCGCTACCCCTATAACGCCGGTCACCTCATGGTCGTGCCCTACCGTGAGGTTGCAGATATCGACCAACTTGAACCGGACGAACTCACCGAGTTCATGCAACTCGTGATTCGCGCCAAACAGGTCTTGAGTCAGGCCCTTCACCCCAACGGGTTCAACATTGGCATCAATCTCGGAGCCGATGCGGGCGCAGGCATCCCCTGGCACCTGCACTGCCACATCGTGCCCCGCTGGAAGGGCGACACCAATTTCATGCCCGTCATCGGAAAGACACGAGTCTTGCCCACCGCACTCGACGCGCTCTGGGAACGGCTCAGGGAATTTGCGCATTGACGCACCCTTCAAAATTCACCATCGCAGGGTTTCGCATTTCCCAATCTGTGTCGCCCTTGAATCATGGCTACTGAAAAACTGCAGTTCACCAACCAACGCCACGTTGACCAGCTCTACGGCTCCAACGAAAAAAACCTGCGAGCGGTCGAATCCACCCTGCAGATCGAAATTGTGGCACGCGAAGACTGGATCCAGTTCAGCGGTGCATCCGAAGCCGTGCGCACGGGCGTGCAGTTTTTTGAGATTCTCGACGCAGCCCGATCACAGGGCATCCAAATCAAACAAAGCGATTTTCACAACCTGCTCGAATCAACCCTGCACGGCGATCCTGAAGAGCTGAAGGCACTCTTCGAAAACCCGCTGGTGATCAAGGTCAAGCGCAAGTCCATCGTTCCCAAAACGATCAACCAGAAGCATTACCTCAGTTCCATCCTTCGCAATGAGATCGTCTTTGGCATCGGTCCTGCCGGTACCGGTAAAACTTATCTGGCAATGGCCGTCGCGCTGCACCTGCTGATGGAGGGACGTGTCGAAAAACTCATCCTCACCCGCCCGGCCGTCGAAGCAGGCGAAGCCCTTGGATTTCTCCCCGGGGACTTGCAGGAGAAAATACTGCCCTACCTGCGTCCGCTCTACGATGCGATGTATGACATGCTCGGCAAGGAGGAAACCCTCAAGATCATGGAACGCGGTGTGATCGAAATCGCCCCTCTCGCTTACATGCGCGGTCGGACCCTCAGCAATGCCTTTATCGTGCTCGATGAAGCACAGAATACCACGCCCGAGCAGATGATGATGTTTCTCACCCGCCTCGGTGACAATTCCCGCATGGTGATCACGGGAGATATCACTCAGGTCGACCTGCCCAAGGCCAAAAAATCGGGCTTGAAACAAGCAATGGATGTGCTTCATGATGTGAAAGGTATCCAACTGTTCTTTCTGGATGACTCCGACGTCGTTCGCCATCCGCTGGTCCAGAAGATCATCGAAGCATACAACCGACATTCCAACTGACAGCACCATTCCGTTGACGCATGCTGCGCCCGCTTTCAGATTGCTAACCCGCCAACCCATGCATCCAGATTCCGGGTCTACCGACAACCAAGTATGATGCTCTATTCGCCACTCGTTTCCACGACCACACCGGTCGCTTGAAGCTCGTCTGTCTTCCCTTCGAAGCACCTGGCTCGAGCGAGTGAGCGAACCTGCCCATGACCACCTTGTTCCGCAGAATTTTTCGAATCCGCGAAAAAGGCTCCACCCGATCCCGTCACCTTCGGGAAAAACGGGTTGCCGCCAAATCAACCTTCCTGCTCAAAAGTCGGCGGCTGACCCTCCTGATCCTGCTCAGCAGCACCCTTCTGATTTCCTTCGTCAGCTTCTGGGGACAGGCCCCTTCGGGACCTCGCATTTCTGTTGATCAACTGGCACGCGTTCAGGTCAACGCAGAAACTTCGTTCAGCTATGTCTCCCGCATTCGCACCGAACTCAAGCGCGACCTTCAACGCAAGCAGGTCGCTCCGGTCTACGCGGTGAGCTATGAACGCTTTTCGGAATTCGAGGTTTTCATCAATGAACTGAACGACCTGTTGCTTGAGTTCTCGCGGACCCACCGGGAACTCTCACCAAACGAGCAGGAACGCAAGCTCGAGGAGACCTTGCATACGACAATCACCAATTCCACCTTTTCCGTGGATGTCAGCAGTGTGCTGACGCTCTACCGGGAAACCGATTTTCGGGAACGCTACCGACTGCTTCAACAGGGCCTCACCGAACTCTGGCATATCTACCGGGAGGGCATCTTCTCCCCGGGATCCCAAGCGGCCAACCGTTCGGGACGTTACTCCCTGATCAAAATCACCGACGAAGAGGGACGTACCCGCGAGGTTCAGTTCAAATCCCCCACCGAAGCCCTGCTGGATCTGCGTGTGCGCCTGAGTCGTCTCGAAAACCTGGAGGTGATTTACCAGTCCCTGTTTGAGATCATGAAGGAAGGCATTGTCGTCAACCTGTTCTACGACGAAGCCGCACATGCCCGCGAAATCAATGCAGCGGTCAATCAGGTGCAACCTGTTGAGGTTTCCATCCGACGCGGCGACACCATCATTGAACTGGGTTCGATCGTCACGCCGCTCGACATGGAAAAGCTCAATGCCTACGAAGAACGCCGCAGGCAGGAGGCCAAAACCACACCGCTGATGGGTGACTTCATGCAGGAGCGCATCTTCTACGTGATCATCCTGCTCGGCGTCACGGTGATCTTTGTTTTCACCGCCTTCCCTCCCACCGATCAGACCAACAGTCACTACCTGCTCTGTGCCCTGATGATCACCATCAATGTGATTGCCATTCGCATGGTGCTCGAACTTGGCGAAACCAGTCTGTTTGCGGATACCAAAACCCTCGGTTCCCTGCTGCTCTACGCTCCGCCCTTTCTCATTGCCCCACTGGTGATCAACCTGCTGCTCGGAGTGCTGCCTGCCGTGCTCTCCGCACTGATCATCAGTTCCATCTACGGATTAATGCAGGGCGAGAGCATCGAAACCTTCCTGGTCGTACTGCTCACCTGCATGGTGGGCATTACCCTCAGTCACAAGGTAAGGGTGCGCTCCAAAATCGTACGCGCGAGTTTTCTCGCCGGCCTCGTACTCGCACTGACCATCGTGGTGCAGGGATACTTCGATCAGGAGGGAATGACCGTCGTGCTTCAGCGCTCCCTGCTCTCCCTCATGCTCTCTCTGGTCTATGGCATGTTGATCGTTGGTATCGTCCCCATTCTCGAAGCCTCTTTTAAAATTTCTTCCGACATTACCCTGCTCGAGCTGACGGACTTTAATCATCCGCTGCTGCGCAAAATGCAGATGGAAGCACCCGGAACCTACCACCACTCCCTGATGGTCGCCAATATCTCGGAAAAAGCGGCCATCGAAGTGGGTGCCAATCCGCTTGTCTGTCGCACTTGTTCCTTTTTTCACGACATCGGAAAACTGTCAAAACCCGAATACTTCACCGAAAATCAGCTGGCTGGCTCGCCCAATCCTCACGATTCCATGAAGCCGTCGATGAGCGCGCTGATCATCAAAAATCACGTCTCGGAAGGCGTACAGATGGCACGGCGCTACTCGCTTCCCAAGATCATCATCGACATCATTCGCCAACACCACGGCACATCGCTGATTCGCTACTTCTACTTTCAGGCACTCAATGAAGCCAAAGAGCGCGCCAAAAAAGAGGGAGGCAGCCAACCCACCCATGTCACCATTGACCAGAGCAATTACCGCTACGACGGCCCAACACCCCAGTTCAAGGAGGCCGCCATCATCTTTCTGGCCGACAGTGTCGAAGCAGCAAGTCGCAGTCTGAAAAAGGTCACTCAACAGAACATCGAAGATCTGATCGACAGCATCATTGCCAATGCGATTGCCGACAACCAGCTCGATCAGGCACCGCTCTCCTATCAGGAACTCGCCAAGATTCGCTCCAGTTTCATCATGAGCATTCTCAACATGCTGCACTCCCGCATCGAGTACCCGAAAGCCGACGATGGCAAATTAACGACTTCGGGAAAGCCCGCGCTGAAGAGCACCGATCCCGCAGACGCTCCCATCGAAAAAAACTCAAGCCATGCAAGCCAGGGAAATTGACATCCTCGTCGACCACCCTTCGCTCACGGCACCCGAAAATGCGATCCTGCAGGCCATTCGTCTGGCGATCCATGCCCTGCAGCCCAACTTTCCCGATGGAGACCTCTCCATCGCCATTCTCAGTGACCCTGCGGTCGCCGAACTGCACGGCGACTTCCTCGACGATCCGTCCACTACCGATGTGATCACATTCCCCGGAGATCCGGACATGGAGTTTGCCGGGGAAATCTGCGTCTCTGCCGACCGCGCTCTGGCAACTCACAGCGAGCACGGTACCTGTTTTGCCGAGGAACTCACGCTCTACCTGATGCATGGTCTGCTGCACCTCTCCGGTTACGACGATACAACAGACGCCGCAAGTGAACGCATGCGGGAGGGCGAGGCAATGCTCATGCAACTGCTGCACGAGTCCGCAGCCATTCCTTGCTTTGTCATGCAGTCGTAACGGGGTCCTTTTCGCTCGCAAACCTATCGGATTTGCGGCAAAACAAAATCCCCTACTATGAAATTGACCCCACGCTTGTTTGCATGGGCACCCCTTGCTGAAGGGTGCCTGATGTTTACTGTGTTGCTGCTACCCTTATGCCTGGGTGCAGACACCCATCACGATCCCGCCCAAGTGCTCTGGTATGAGGCGCCGGGAACGCACGCGATCAATGAGGGTTTGCCCGTCGGCAACGGACGCATGGGCATGCTCATTCCCGGTGGAGTCGCTGAGGAGCGCATCGTGATCAATGAGGACAGTGTCTGGAGTGGCCATTACGTCGAAGGTGCCAACAACCCCGCCGCTGCAACTGCCCTGCCGTCCATCCGCCAACAGTTGTTTGAGGGTGAGGTCAAGGCAGCCAATGAACAGATTCTGCAAACCCAGGTTTCGGGCACTCAGCCCCATGATCCACGCGTCGAGGGTGGCTATGGCACCTACCAGATGCTGGCCGCTCTGCACCTGAGTTTTCCCCATGACTCAGC